>JBAYNP010000033.1:0-8283 GCA_041678785.1 Patescibacteria group bacterium
ACCGTCTTAGATAACACCGATTTAACTAATCTAACCAGTTTAACCTTAACAACTGATTTAACTAATAACACTACTTATTATTGGCACGTCAGATACCAAGATAACAACGGTGCTTGGTCAGATTATTCACCTGAAACTAGTTTTATAATTACTCTCAGTGATGGTACTGGTGGGGATGATGGTAGTGGGGATACTGGTGGCGGTAGACGTCATTCTGATACCACCGCACCTGGTCAAGTTAACCAAGTAGTCTTGTCAGTCATTAAAACCGACGGAATAAACAAAGTTAACTTAGATTGGGTTAATCCTGATGATAGTGACTTTGCTGGAACTAGAATTTATCGCAGTAACCAAGCATATAGCGAAGTTGGTGAAGCGGGTTTTGCTTTGATTAATGAAACAAATTCTACTGTCAGTGAGTACTTAGACAATTTGAACATTGAAGTTGGTCAAACTTATTATTACATTTTAAGAACCTTTGATACGAGTAATAATCAAGAAAATAATACTACTGTTTACTCAATTGTAGTTGAAGATCAAGCTGTCGAAACTGAGATTGACGTGGTTGATGAAGACGAAACTGAAAATGGTGGGGGAATAATCGATGAAGATATTGATCAAACTCCAGTTGTGGAAAACAACAACCCTAGTGAAACTGAAATTCCAACCGAAGAGATAATTACTAGCGATGAAACCAACGAAATTAATCCAACTGGGATGGTTTTATCTCAAGTTGTTACTAACCCAGAAGCTCAAACCGAGACTGGTTTAAGTGAAGAAGATGTTACAGAATCAACAGGATTCTTCGACAGAATCAAAGATTTCTTTAAAGATTTTTGGAATAATGTCGGCGGTAATCTTGATCAATTAAGTGGTGCTGTTTTAGCTGGTGATTTGGGTTCTTTCTTTGACACTGCTAATTCTAATCTTTTATCTTTCTTAGCTTTAATTCTCGCTATCGTTATCTTCTTAATTTCGATTATAACCTTTAAAAAGAAAAAATAATCATATGAATCTTGCAATTTTAATGATCATCATCTTGGTCGCTGTAGTAATGGTTATCTAAAAAGATAAATATGCTTTTTCAAGTTTTAGGTTTAATTCCGATAGTTATCTTAGTTACAATAATTTTTGTTAAAATAAAATAGTTATTAACATAAATTTAAAAAATCCCTAGGCAAGTTGTCTGGGGATTTTTTATTGACTTGAAAGGTGACAAGTGGTAGGATATTAGGACAAAAATAAGTTAAATTTATAATTAAATTTTATGTCTAGTCGTAAGAAAATTTGGATTTCTTTAGCTCTAATTTTGGCATTAACTGTCTTTGCTGGTCTAGTTGATTGGCAAAATGTACCAGGAAATAATGCCGTTTCAACTTGGTTTAGAAATCAAAAAATCAAACTCGGTCTCGATCTTCAGGGTGGAACGCATTTAGTCTATCAAGCTGACACCTCAGCTGTACCTGCTGATCAAAGAGAATCTTCGTTAGCTGGCGTCAGAGATGTTATCGAACGCCGAATCAACGTTTTTGGTGTTTCCGAGCCAGTCGTCCAGACCAATAAAGTAGGTGAAAAATGGCGGGTGATTATCGAATTGCCAGGCGTTAAGGATGTTAACGAAGCTATTAAAATGATCGGTGAGACTCCACTTTTGGAATTTAAAGAACAAAAAACTGCTGCCGAGGATACTGAAAAAGCGAGTATCAAACAAGCCGCCGAAGACGCACTGACAGCTATTAAGGCTACTCCTGGAGATTTCACAAAAATTTCTCAAGAAAAATCAGCTGCTGGTACCAATGCAGCCTACAAAGAAGAAGATTTCAAATTTAAAGACGAAATTGATTCTTCGATTCGCGAAAAAGTTTGGGGTATGTCGAAAGGGGTTATTAGTCAAGAATTAATTGGTGGTAATGACGGCTATATTTATAGTGATGGTCAGCTAATTGCCCAGGAAGGTTTTTATATTGTCAAAGTAGATGATAAAAAAACTGGTGTCAATCGAGAAATCAAAAACGAAAAAGAAGTCAAAGCTTCTCATATTTTAATTTCATACAGCGGTGCTGAAAAATCTCAAGCCACGCGTACCAAAAAAGAAGCTGAAGATTTAGCCAAAGAAATTTTAGCCAAAGCCAAAGCTGATGGTGCTGATTTTGCAGCTCTTGCTCGTGAAAATTCTGATGACTCCTCAGCAGCCGAAGGTGGCGATCTTGGATTCTTCAAAAAAGGTCAAATGACAAAAAACTTTGAAGATGCTGCTTTTGCGATGTCAAAAGATCAAGTTTCAGATGTTGTGGAAACCGAATTTGGTTATCACATCATCAAGATGACTGATATTAAAGAAGAATCAACTGAAAATAAAGTCGAAGATCAAGTCAAATATTCATACTTATTCTACAAAGTTAGTTTTGATCCTTGGAAATTAACTGGTTTGTCAGGTAAGCAGCTTGAGACCTCAACTGTTGAATTTAATCAAACTTCGACCGAGCCATACATTACTTTGAAATTCAACGAAGAAGGTAAAAAACTTTTCGCTGATATTACAGCTAGAAATGTTGGTAAGCCAGTCGCGATTTTTCTTGATGGCGAACCAATTAGTATTCCAACCGTTCAGGAAGCGATTAGTGGCGGAGAAGCGGTTATCTCGGGTAAATTTAGTCTCGAGGAAGCCAAACTTTTGTCTCAAAGATTAAGAGCTGGTGCTTTGCCAGTGCCAATTGAATTAGTTAGCCAACAAAATGTCGGACCATCTCTCGGTAAGGTTTCTCTAGATAAGAGTTTGATGGCTGGTTTAATCGGTCTTGTTTTGGTAGCTTTGTTTATGATTGGTTATTATCGCTTACCGGGTTTGTTGGCGGTGCTTGCTTTGGTGGTTTATACGACAGTTTTGTTTGCGGTCTTTAAATTAACTGGCATTACTTTGACATTGGCTGGGATCGCGGGTTTGATTCTTTCGATTGGGATGGCGGTCGATGCTAATGTGCTTGTTTTTGAAAGATTAAAAGAAGAGCGCAAAATTGGTAAACCAATTAATGATGCCGTTGTTGATGCTTTCAATCGTGCTTGGCCATCGATTCGTGATGGAAACTATTCGACTTTGATTACTTGTTTTATCTTGTATTATTTTGGAACTTCATCAATTCGTGGATTTGGGTTAACTTTGGCAGCCGGTATTATTTTAAGCATCTTCTCTTCAATGGTAGTGACCAAGCTTTTGATGGTCGTCCTTGCGGAGAGTCGCATTCAAAAAATTGATTGGCTTTGGGGCTTTAAAAAAACTTTAAAATAAATATATGCTTCAAATAATTGCAAAAAGAAAAGTTTGGTTTATTATTTCTGGGACATTGTGTTTGATTAGTCTTTTGGCCCTGATTTTTTGGGGACTGAAACCGGCGATTGATTTTACTGGCGGAAGTTTGATGGAAATTGAATTCAATAATACAACCGTACCTCACAATAGCGAAATTTCAGAAGCTTTGGTGGCAGTGGGAGTCGGTAATGTCAATATTCAAGCTATCGGTGATAATGGTTTTTTGCTTCGTCTGCAAGATATTAACGAAGAAAAGCATCAAGAAATCATCAAAACTTTACGTGAAAAATTTTCGGGTAATGGGGAAATTGTTGAAGCTCGTTTTGAATCCATTGGGCCAGCTATCGGTAAAGAGCTGACCGAAAAAGCTGCTTGGGCCATTGTCTTAGCTTCGATTTTGATTATTATTTATATTGCCTGGGCGTTTAGAAAAGTCTCGAAACCAGTGGCTTCGTGGAAATATGGTACGGGGGCTGTGATTGCTCTTTTGCATGATACTTTGATTACCTGCGGTGTCTTTGCTATTTTAGGGCATTTCTATGGGGTAGAGGTTGATATTCTATTTGTGACCGCCTTGCTGACGATTCTGGGTTATTCAGTTAACGATACTATTGTGGTTTATGATCGTATTCGTGAAAATCTTTATCGTCATCCAGAAGAAAATTATGAAACGGTGGTTAATCGCAGTGTCAATGAAACTATTACCAGATCAATCAATACCTCAATGACAGTCATGATTGTTTTGCTAGCGATATTCTTCTTTGGAGGAATTACGATTCATTATTTTGCTCTAGCTTTGATTATTGGTATTTTCTTTGGGACATATTCGTCAATCTTTGTGGCCAGCGCTTTGATGGTCGCTTGGAATGGTTGGAAAAAGAGAGCCTAAAATTTTTTATAGATAAATATAAAAACCCTGTCGTTTCGGCGGGGTTTTTTGGTTGACAAAATAAAAATATAATGCTAGACTTAGGACAAAAGTAAAACTTACAGGAGGTTGTAATGAAACAGGTTTTCGTGTTCGTGGCTTTGTTCATCTTCTCTGTTTTGGGATTTTCCCAGGAAATATTTTTTCCTTTAAGCAGTATTGACAATGGTTTTGGCCTTGTCAGTGAGAAAGTTCCGATCATTTATTCAACTAACAGCCAGAAACTTCTGGCAAAGTTGGGTTGTGATGATGTATTAAAGCTTCTTTCTGTTGGTCAAAGAGACACTTTGAAAACAGCCAGAATATCAAAAGTACTGACTTTTCTGGTAAATTTTGATGGCGTGGTTGTTAAAATCAATGTCAGGATGGATGTGATTCGAGATAATGCTGGTAAGATCCAGGCCAGAATTATCTCTGTAGCACCACCACCACTTGAAGATGTTGATACTACAATAAAATCCCCATCAGCTACTTCCGTATCTGATCCGGTCGTGTATGAAGTCAAAAAGGGTGACACCTTGGAAAGTGTCGCCAAAAAATATGGGACATCCGCTGCAATTCTCAAGACTCTGAACGGAATAGGAAAAAAAGATATTTTGCAAGTAGGAAGATTTTTGGTGATTTCTGAATAAATCCCAAGATTTTTCAAAACTCCCGCTGATTTGTTTCGGCGGGGTTTTTATTTTAAATAATGTTTTAATAAAAAATATATCTTCTCAAACTATGATTAAACTGATTAACTTCTGCCAGAGGCAGACAAGGATGGACGATGATTTTAGAATCATAGTCTTCAATATAATCAGCTTAATCATAGTTCCAAACTTTGATTGACATTAACTGGTAAATAAACTAGTGTTTAGGAAAGAAACAACAAAGGAGGTGATAGAATGTTCTTTAAAATTTTGTCTGTAGTGATTTTTATCTCCTCTGGATTTTGTTTTATCGTCGAGGAGAAAGATGTCAGCTCGGACCTAAAGGTGGTCTATAGCTGTCATCTTAAAGAAGGCGACACAACAAAGGTTGTGATCGTCATTAAAGATACAGTTTTTGATGATTATAAAAAAATCATCAAAGACTTATCTGCAAAAGAAAAGGCTTGTCTCATTGCTAATATCGATGAAGATGAGATAGGTTTAGTCCTAGATAATAACCTTTTTCGTTTCGGTGATGCTGGAGTAATTCCAGACGAAACAAAAAAAGGGTTACTTGATTTTTTAATCGGCCTGATTCCTAAGCAGGCTATTGTGTTGTCAAATTTAGACGAAAGTCTATTTACTGACAACAAAAAGGATAAAATAAAATTTTTAAAATAAAATGAAACGTTTTGAATCAAAGCGCTTCATTTTTATTTATAATATCGATTTTTTAAGGTTTAACTTTTTGTCCCTCAGCCGTATCTTCGACTTGCCAGCCGAGTGAATTAATTTCATCGCGAAGTCGGTCGGATTCAGCCCAATTTTTATTGTTGCGAGCGGTCTGGCGATTGGTTAATAATTTTTGGATTTCTTTGGGAATCGAAGTTTCGTGCTTGGCTAATTTTTCAAGATTTAAACCCAAGACTGAATCAAGTTTGAAAATAAGCTCAAGGACTTGTTTGGCGGATTTTGAAGTTAGGTTTAATTTGTTAGCCTGGCGGACAAAGTCAAAAAGACCAGCCAAAGCTTGAGAAATATTGAGGTCGTCATCCATCCCAGCCTCGAAGTCTTGTTGTAAATTAGTAATCAAAATTCTGGCATCGTCGACGCCGTCAGATTTTTTTAAATCTTGAATAAAAACAACTAATTTATCGATCATTTTCTGAGCATCTTCGAGACCTTTCAAAGTGAAATTAAGTTGTTGACGATAATGTGTTGAAATTAATAAATAGCGAATGGCTTCAGCGGTATAATTTTTGGCGAGTAAATCGCGCAGAGTATAAAAATTACCCAGAGACTTTGACATTTTCTCGCCCTCAATTAAAAGGTGTTTGGTATGGAGCCAGTAATTTACCCATTTTTTACCAGTGGCAC
Organism: Patescibacteria group bacterium; assembly: GCA_041678785.1. Classification (GTDB taxonomy): domain Bacteria; phylum Patescibacteriota; class Patescibacteriia; order UBA2591; family JBAYNP01; genus JBAYNP01. Next base: position 6,245 of record JBAYNP010000033.1, read on the forward strand.
ATTCGGATTGAGCGATTTCGCATTCGTGATGTGGAAATTTGTTATCTTCGCCACCGGTGTGAATATCAAAATGTTCGCCCAAGTATTTCATCGACATAGTCGAGCATTCGAGATGCCAGCCTGGGTAACCATGATCGTTCCACGGACTTTTCCAATACATCAAATGTTTCGGGTTATATACCCAGAGTGAAAAATCGTGTGGATTTCTTTTGTCAGGATTAATTTCGACACGTTTGCCAGCTTGAAGTTTGTCTAAAGTATTGCCAGACAGTTTTCCATAATCTTCAAACTTGGCGATATCAAAATAAACCGAACCGTTGGATTCATAAGCATAACCTTTTTTGATTAAGGTTTCGACCAAAGCGATCATTTCTTTGATGTGTTCCATGGCTCGAGGATATTTGTCAGCCTTATCAATATTTAAAACTTCTAAATCTTTGAAAAATTCTTTTTCATAAAAATGAGCAATTTCTTCAGGAGTTTTGTTTTGGAGGCCAGCACTTTTTTCGAGCTTATCCTCACCCTCATCAGCGTCAGAAGTCAAGTGACCGACATCGGTAATATTCATCACTTGCTTGACTTTGAGGCCCTTATATTTGAGATAGCGCTTGAGTAAATCGGCAAACAAAAAAGATCGCCAATTGCCGATATGGGCGTAATCATAAACCGTCGGTCCACAATTGTACATCGAGACCTTATCTTTTTCGATCGGTTTGAATTCCTCGATCTGTTTGGTAAACGAATTGTAGAGTCTTAGAGCCATTTCTTTTTCTTAAAAAACACTGCCATTGTCAAGGCGACAACTAGCATTAATCCCAGGATTATTTCAAAGCCGTAGTTACCTTCGAGAAACGGCATCCCATCCAAAGTATTCATCCCAAAGATGGAAGCCATTAAGGTCATTGGTAAAACTATGACTGAAAAAATCGTTAGGGTTTTGATTATCTCATTAGTTTTGAAAGAAATCAAGGATTCATTGGTTTCGTGAAGGGCATTGATAGTGTCTTTGTAATTTTCGAGATTATCCCAGATTTCTTTGGTGTGAGAAATGAGATTGTGAAAATAAATATTTAGTTTGGCAGTCGAGAAAAATTGTGGGGCTTTTTCAATCAATTTTTTAATAATGGTTTTGTGAAGCTGCATTATTTTTCGGAAATTGATGATATTGAGCTTGATAACTGAAATCTCTTCGACCATCTGCTCTTCATTGCGGGCAAACATTTTGTTGTCAATTTCGTCAATGTCTAAGTTGATATGATTGAGCATCGGAAAACATGATAAGAAAAGTTCGTTCAAAATTTCATAAAGCAAAATAGCTGGATTGCCAATCATTTTGCTAGTTTGAAATTTCTTGTTATTTTGGCAGTTATTAAAAAGGATACTTATAGGTAAAAGTCGGCTTTCATGAACAGTAATCAGCATATCGGGTGTAATGAAAAAATCAATTTCTGAAGCCTCAATCTCTCTAGTGGCACGATTATAAACAGGGAACTGGAGAATCATAAAAATATAATCTTGATGGGCAAAAACTCTTGGTCGCTGATTTGGTGGGGGACAAGCTTTGACGTCGAGTTCGTGAAAATTAAAATTCTCTTGGAGATACTCGATTTCTTTTTTGCCCGGATCATTAATATCGATCCAGTGGAGAGATTTTGTTTTTATTTCTTGAATGTTTTTTAGAGCCATATTTTTATTTTATTTTTGTTGATTTAATTTTAGCATAAAATATATTTTTTGTAGAGATGACAGAAAAAAATATTTGTGTTACACTTTTTGTAAATTAACGCCGCCTTCGCCCGCCTAGACTCGATGTCTAGTCGAGGCTGGTCTAACGGCCCGCCTGCAACGGTGTTAGCACTTCGGGCAGGCCCGCCCGCATCGCTACACTTCGTTTGCGAAGCGTTGCGGGCGGGTTAGGACGCCATAGTTAATTTTCATTTTGCGTGTTGATAAAAAAATAATGCCGCCTTCGTCTAACGGTTAGGACGCCAGGTTCTCATCCTGGTAACAGGGGTTCGATTCCCCTAGGCGGTACCACA
>JBAYNP010000034.1:0-8195 GCA_041678785.1 Patescibacteria group bacterium
CCAAAACTTATATCAAGTTCGGACTCTGATGACTACCCTTTCGAGCGCCCTAAATTATGTTGTTGGTGAAAGCCAAGCCAATATCACCGCCTACAAAAATGACGTCAATACTGGTCAAATCAATATCAATACCGCCATCAATACACTTGACTCACAAATTCAACAGATTTCCAGTCAAAAAGCCACCAATAACTCAACGATAGCCACCGCTGAAAATACCCTCAAAAGCGCTCAAGAAACTTTGAACCTAAAACAAGCTGGCTATACTGCTAGCCAAATTGCCAATCAAAAATCAGCTGTCAAACAAGCTGAAGCGAATTTACTTTCACAAAAAGCTCAAACCAGACAAGCCGAAGCTTCGGTTTCAAGTGCTTTGGCTCAATTTGAAAAAACAATTCTCAAATCACCAATCGCTGGAATTATTACCAACAAAAATTCTGAAGTCGGCGAATTTATTGCTAGCACCCAGACGGTTTTTTCGGTTATTTCTGAAGCTAATTATCAAATTGAAGCTAATATTCCAGAAATTGATGTCGCCAAAACTAAACTTGGCGATGAAGCCGTCGTTACTCTAGATGCCTATGGCAGTGATCGCGAATTCAAAGCCAAAGTTATCAACATCGACCCTAGCGAAAAAATTATCGAGGGTGTCCCAACCTATAAAACTACTTTTGAATTTACCGAAAACGACAACCCCGCCAAGCCTGGCATGACCGCCAATCTTGAAATCACCACAGCTTTCAGAGAAAACGTCATCTCAATTCCTCAAAGAGCCGTTTATGAAACTGAAAATGGTAAAACTGTTAAAGTTTTGAATTCAGACAATTCAACTTTTCGCGAAGTGATAGTAACTACTGGCCTTCAAGGATCCGATGGTCAAATTGAAATTATTTCTGGCATCCAAGTCGGCGATAAAATTATTACCTCCGTCAATACAAAATAAAATTAAACTATGCCTGTAATCCAAATTAAAAATATTACCAAAACCTACTATGGTGATGGTGTTGAAACTCAAGCTGTCAAAGGTGTCAGTTTTGAAGTCAAAAAGGGTGAGTTTATTTCTATCATGGGTCCGTCAGGTTCTGGTAAATCGACCTTACTTCATATCATCGGGCTTTTAGATAAGTCCACTAGTGGCCAATATATTTTTGATGGCAAAGACACCACCGACTTTGATGAAAATGAATTAGCTTTGATGCGTAATCAAAAAATGGGATTTATTTTTCAAGATTTCAATCTCCTACCGCGAACTTCGGTTTATGATAATGTCAAACTACCTTTAGTTTATTCCAATATCGACCAAGACAAATGGCCAAAGCTTGTTGATGAGGCTATCGAAGCCGTTAGTCTCTCTCATCGAATTAAAAATCACCCTTCACAGCTTTCTGGTGGCGAAAAACAACGTGTCGCTATCGCTCGAGTTTTAGTCAATAACCCTGAAGTTATTTTTGCTGATGAGCCAACCGGAAATCTCGATACCAAAAACGAACGTGAAATCATGGAACTTTTAGTTAATCTCAACAAAAAAGGTCACACAATTATTTTAATTACTCATGAAAAAAGCGTCGCTAATTATACTGATCGACTAATTTTTATGCGCGACGGCTTAATTGAAAGTGATGAACTAATCGAAAAAACTAATCAACATATCGAAAAATAATGCATATCGCAGACTCATTTAAAACGGCCGTCATCGGCCTAAAAACAAACAAAACTCGCTCAGCCCTGACAGTTTTGGGAATTGTGATTGGAATTACCGCCATTATCGTCGTCATGGGCGTTGGAGCGGGAGCACAAAATCTGATTCTCGATCAAATGCAAGGTTTCGGAACTAAAATGATCGATATCGAACCAGGACGAGAAACGACTGGACCATCAAGTGTCAGCCAAATGTTTACCGATTCGCTGAAAGTTCGCGATGTCGAAATGCTCAAAAAAATGCCTGGCGTCGAAAAAGTTGCTCCAAGTGTTTTTACGTCTAGTGTTATTTCTTATGATAGCGAGACCAAAGATGCCAGTATTTATGGCAGTTCAGATTTAGTTATTGAAATTCTAGGAGTAACGGTTGGCCAAGGACGACCAATCAATGATTTTGATATCAAACAAAATTCAAAAGTAGCTGTCATTGGCAGCGAATTAGCTGATGCTTTTTTTGGCTTTGATAATCCTTTGGGTAAAAAAATTAAAATTAAAAATACCAGTTTTGAAGTGATTGGAGTTTTTAATAAAAAAGGTAGTATGATGGGCTTTAATATTGATGAAATGGCCCTCATCCCCTACACGACCGCCCAAAAATATTTACTAGGAATTAATTATTTTAATGGTGGCATTATCGTCCAGGTCAAAGATGAAAGTATGGTCAATTCAATGACCGAAGAAATCAAAGTTCGTTTGCGCGAACTTCACAATATTACCGATCCCGACAAAGATGATTTTCACGTCGTCACTCAGGCCGATGCGATGGACAGCGTCAATATGATTACTTCAATTCTAACTGCTTTGCTCAGTTCAGTCGCTGCCATTTCATTGATTGTCGGTGGAATTGGAATTATGAACATCATGCTCGTTTCGGTCACCGAAAGAACTCGTGAAATCGGTTTACGTAAAGCTGTCGGCGCCACTACTCGCGACATTATGGTTCAATTTATTTTGGAATCAGTTATTTTGACTCTGATCGGTGGGATTTTAGGAATTCTTTTTGGTGCCCTCTTTTCATATTTAGTAGCCCTAATTCTTTCATCATCGGTCGCTGAAGGTTGGCGTTTTGCCATGCCATTATCAGCCGTGCTGCTTGGCTTGGGTGTCTCAGCTGGAATTGGCCTAATCTTTGGGCTTTACCCAGCCAAACAAGCCTCAAAAAAGAGCCCGATCGAGGCTCTTCGCTATGAGTAAAAATAAATTTTTAGAACTTATTCAATACAGCAATCAATTGCTTTTTTGACCAACTCGCCCATCTTGCCCATAAAACCCTTTTTCTCGATATCTTTCTTATTCAGCGCTTCGTCGTCAATTTTTTTGATATCACCGACGTTTAGTAAATTCATATTGAGTCCCCAAAACAAAGAATAAAGGTTATAGGCTTTACCAAAAAGATCATAAGCCTCTTCTTTTTTATCCATTCCAAGTTGCTTAGTGCCGACTTCCATCAGTCGCATCGAAGCGGCTAATAAATGTTTTGAAATACACCAGACTTCACCTTCATATTCTTTGATGATTTTTTTGAGTAATTCTTTGCGCATCTCACGCACATCCTTGATCATGTCGTAATATTCTGGTTTACCGAGTTTGGCACCAGTAAAAAAGAAATGCTCTTCGATACTCACCAAATTCATAATCGCGATACTCAAATCTTGATCCGACGATAAGTCCATCTTGTTTTGTTTTTTCATATCGTCAATCTTTTGAATAAATTCGTCGATATTTTTGATTGGATTTTGATTATTTTCCATAAGATTATTTCGTTAAAAAGTAAAAGATAATGCTTAAAATTATTAATGGCACTACTGGTAAAGCGACTTTTTGAAAAGGAAAATAAACCTTGCCGTCGTTTTTTTCTTTGAGATAGAAATACCAAGTCGCGCCACAAAAAAATGTTACCGCCCCGACAATTATTCCAAAAAGCAATTTATCAAAACCACAAAAACATAAAGCGTTGAGTGGATTACCAATAATTCCCGAATAGTATAATGGAATAATTACTAGACAAAAATAGAGTAAGGCGTCAACCACAACCCTGCCTCTGAAACGAATGTTTTTCTTTTCCAGCCAGCTCTCTGTCCAGGCGATCATCGAAACAATCAATCCCCCAACCCAAAGACCAGTTACTACATCATCAATTCCTAGATAGCGCGAAAAGCCAACGCCAGCTCCGACCGCAATCGTACAAATCGGGCAAATCGCCAAAGCACTTTTGGTAAACAAAAAACTAATCGCCAAAAACGGCAAGCAATAAAATAATGTTTTTTTGAAATTGAAATTATTGTACATTATTTTTTTGTTTTAAATAGTTAATAATTTCATCTTGTCCTTCAAAACATTTTTCACCATCCCAAAAAAATGGAATGCCGATTGAATTGGTATTTATTCCACAAATCACGGCTTTTTCTTGCAAAAGTTTGGCGTTGTCTCGATTTTTAGAAACTTCTCGTTCGACAAAAAGATTTTTGTCTTGAAGATTATTTTCAGTAATATATTGCTCGACGACTTTGCAATGTGGACAAGTCTCACCATAAAAAAGAATCGCTTGGTTTTGATCAAGTGGTTGTTCGACGCTGGTATTGCCGTTGGCTAGCTTATAATTTCTTTCTTTGATAAGCATCACAAACGAGGCCGTCAGCACGATGGCAAACAAAATTGTCGAGATTATAACCTTGTTTTTCATGTTTTATTTTCTTGATAATTCTAAAGACTTTACAGATTATATCAAATTTGGTCGGAAAAGTAAAAGGAGTAAAAATAATATTTAAAAGCTTAATACGCAAATTGTGTTTTGAAAGCGCGATTGGCCAATCGCGCTTTCAAAACACTCGCTAAACAAAATAAGTGTCATTCTGAGCGAAGTCCTGTAGTTAGGACGAAGAATGACAACGACTCGATCGGTCCCCGAGCGGAGTCGAGGGGTCGTTGCAAAATAGTTGATCGATAATTTACCCTTCGACTCCGCTCAGGGACCGGTTTTTATTTTGTTTAACCAAATTCAACGCTAATTTTTCCCAAAACATTAATTTATTAAAACCAAAAAGAGCTCCTCAAAGCTCTTTTTATCTTACACAAAAATTTAAAATCCCAAACCCATCCCTTTCATTTCTTGAGCCATCTTAACCTGCATTTGCTTATTAGCATCGTTGATAATTGATTTCAATTTTCTCGCCTGAGTTTCAACTGATAATTCTGGATTTAAAATTAGCTCAATAATTTCTAATTTTCCATCGACGACGACCGTAATTCCGTCACGTTCAATTTTAATTGATTTACTTTCAAGCTGCTTTTTTAAATCAAGCATCTGCTTCATCTGTTTGGCTTTATCGAAAAATGACATAGTTTTAAGTTTAACGTTTTAAATAATTATACTATTTTAATTCAAATCTTGATTTTTATCAACCTTCTTGTGTGGAACAAAAATCGCAACCACCACAATCAAAAAACAAACCCCGCCGATCACCCACGGCCACGAAATATTAATTTTTGAGGTTTCGACGACATTGCTCGGTTTATAGTCTTTCAAAAATTGCCCAGGTGAAATACAAACTACGGCACTACATTGCTCGACGGTTTGTCGAACGCTATTTCCAATCGATTCATTAAAACCATCAACAAAACTACTACCAATGAAAAATGCTGGCACCCCGACATCTTCACCACCATACGCTTTGATCATCAAAGAAAAAACGGCGGCATTGCCACTATCCTGACTGACTTCGTAATCACGAATGGTTAAATTCGGAAAGTCGGTTTTGAGTTGTTGCAAAAATATTTGAGCTTGAGCACAATACGGACAGCCGTCTTGGCGGAAAAACCATAATTCGACTGGTTGGACTTTTTCTTGTGCTAAGACTAGGTTTGGTAAAAATAACAAAGCCAGAATCAAAATTACTTTTTTCATTTTTATTTTTTATTTAATTTGCTCGACCCAACGTGGATTGACCACTACATTTAAATCTAAAAAAACTCTGGTCCCGGTTAATTGTTCCATCTGTCGACGAATCGAGCTTCCGAGCTCTTTGATCAAACGTCCACCACGACCGATCAACATCCCCTTGTGAGATTCTTGAGAGGTGATGATATTAGCTTTGACATAGATAACTCCATTTTCGCGAGTTTCCAATTCTTCGACTTCAACCGTCAATTTGTACGGCAATTCTTTTTCGAGTGCCAAGAAAAATTTTTCTCGGATCAATTCGGCAAACCAAGTTTTGTTATCCATCGAAGTCAGCTGATAATCTGGATAAAATCTTTCACCCGGTTTCAAATATGTAAAAATTAAATCTTTGAGTGGTTTCAAATGTTTGAGCTTTAGGGCCGAAATTTGAATCACGTCATTGAAATCATCTTTGAGTTCCAAAAAATCTTTTTCAAACGGTCGACTTGGTAGATCGACTTTATTAATAACCATAATTTTTGGGATTTCGACTGCGCGCAAAATATTTTGAATACTTTTTTCTTCGTTACCAATTTCTCGAGTCGGATCGACAATATACAAAATTAAATCGACATCTTGAATCGACTCTTTAGCTTTTTGAGTTAGTTTCGAAGTCAGATTATCTTTACTTTGCTGGAAAATTCCCGGTGTATCAATAAAAACAATTTGACCACGCTCATCGTGGACAATCCCATGAATTACATCGCGAGTTGTCTGCGGTTTCGGTGTCGTAATCGCTACTTTGGTGCCGACTAAACTATTGAGCAAAGTCGATTTACCGACATTTGAGCGACCAACCAAAGCCACAAAACCCGACTTGAATTCCTGTTTTTCTTCTGGTTCTTTTTTATACATTATCTTTTTTAGTTATAATTTTTGAATTTTTACCTTTCAATCTTTCCCAAAACCCCTGATAATCGACAATCAATCTACCAAACAAATGATCATATTCGTGTTGAACCACTCTGGCGGTCAGACCAGAAGCGCTCAATTCTTTTTTCTGACCAGTTTCATCTTGATAAACTAATTTTATTTTTTCAGGTCTTTCAATATCGATATCGGTCCCCGGAACACTTAAGCAACCTTCGAGCATTGTCTTTTTGTTTTCAGAAAATTCGACAATTTCTGGATTAATAATCACCAGCGGTCCTTTGTGAGCATCAATGACAAATATGTTTTTTGAAACCCCCACCTGTGGTCCAGCCAAACCGACTCCGTGACCTTTGTACATTGTCTCCAGCATTTCTTTAGCCAAAAAACGAACCTTATCATCAATTCTTTTGATCGGCTCGCATTTCTTGCGTAAAATTGGATTGGGGTTCTTTTTTATTTCTAACATGCTTACAACATATCATTTTTGGGGGGTTTGTCAAGTATTTTTTTAAAAAAGAAAAGGGCCAACGCTTCGCGTTGAACCCTTTTAATTAATAGCAGAAAGGAATTTTTTAACAATATTCCTTTCTTTTTTGGCAGAGTTAGCCGAGTCAGACCCATGCAACAAATTGTTTGCGTCTGCGCCACTTTTGCCAAATGTTTTGCGAGTCTCAATAACAAACTCGCGAACTATTTTTACAGCATTTTCACCTTTTATAAAAAGTGCAACAGATGGTCCCGAAGTCAAATATTCCAGCATCTCAACAAAATACGGACTTAATACATGGTACGAGTAGAAATTTTTACAAAATTCTACTGACATCATTATTTCCTCACAAAATAGTACGCGGAAATCATTTTTAACAATCATGCTTTCCACAAGCGATGACAATTTCTCATACTTTTCTGGTTTTGGTTTTGGTTCTGGTTTTATTATCAGAACCGTCATCTCGGTGGTTTTCATTTTGCCACCTCCTTTTCAGGGTTGAATCCAGGGGTTTTGTTATACTTAAAGAATAACACATATATATAGAAATGTCAAGCGTTTGTGGTGGAAATTGGTGTTTTTTGGCTTGTTTGAGACGTTTTGTGGTGTTTTGATGATGGTGGATTTGTGTCGGAATTGGGTGATACCACCCCGCGTTGTCATTTCGAACGGAGACTTGGTAATCCAAGGCGAAGAGAGAAATCCCTCTCCATCCGAATACGTTTTTATAAAAATAAACTTTGAAAATAAGTTTGGTGCGTTCAACAAATTCTTTTTTTAAATCAACATTATGCCTTCCCGAGAGGGATTTCTCTCTTCGTTCCGAGTACGGAACTCCATTCGAAATGACACCTATATTATTGGACGAATTGCAATGTTAATTTTGATTAATCGCGGTTGTAGAGACGCGCGGCCGTGCGTCTCTACGCATTCCGTGCGACCGATTTTAATTATTTCGATTTCATTTTTGGTGGCAGAAACGTGGTGTAGAGACGCGATTCATCGCGTCTTTTTGTGATAAAAATACGTTTTGGAGACGCGATAAATCGACGTCTCTACAAACAATGATTTTCATTCACAAAAAAACAAGGCAATGCCTTGTCTCTACGGTGTGCTCATTTTTGTTTGTCTAATTTTTAATTCTCCCCCATCTTCTTAAACGTCCACCAATAATTCGCCACAAAATTCCAACCCAAA
>JBAYNP010000035.1:0-8174 GCA_041678785.1 Patescibacteria group bacterium
ACGCTCTTGCATTTTAGTTTTCATAACCTCTTGAATTTGAGTTTTGACTGTTTCCAAATCAAGTCCTTTTTCGCTCACAAGTTCACTAAACTTCTTACCAGCTTCTAGGCTGGTTTTTAAATCATCGGCAGTCATTCCCAGAACTTCGGCCTTGACTTCGATATCTGGACCACCTTCACCCATCATTAGACCACTGCGTCTCATGCCCTCTCCTTTGGCACAATTACATGTGCTGGAATTGGTCGTATCTTTAGCTTTGGTGCTATCGGCTGCAAAAGCAATCCCCGTCCCTGCCAAAGCGATAAAGCTCAAAAACATCAGAGAATACACTACGGTTTTTTTATTCATGTTTTGATTTTTAATAATAAATTTTAGCTAGCTAGCTGGAATCGATTAATCAACGATTCTAACTATAATACAATTCTAATTAAAATTTATTTCATTTTTTTGACACAAGGGACAACCAAAATTTTTATTGACATCGGGACGAGGTTGGCGATCAGAAATTTTAAATTGGTGAATCTTAAAAATTTCTGGCTCAGGTTCGCCGACCGCCACAATAAATTTGTTTAAAAAATCCAATGGTGGCAAAAATCTTTCTGGCTCATCAATAAAAATAGCTCGCCGTGACCCACAAGATTCTTGGACAATAATAAATTTATTATCAATTTCGATGATTTTTCCCATCAAACCTCGACCGCAATTACACGACTTCGGCAAAATAAACGAATTGACCATTTGTGGACCACGACCGAAAAACATCATTTTACTCGCAATCCATTCTGGGATTTCCACAAAAGCGATCCCCGCTCCCAAGATAATCAAAAGACTAATCAGGCCAATCGCCAGATAACCAAATTTAAGTTTGTAAAACCACTGGCTTTTTTTGATAAAATATCCGACCAGCAAAACCGCTATCACCGCAAAAATTATCAGGCCATAAGGGAATGATTCCAAAAACGCCAACCAACCCAATTTTCCAAAAGCCAAATAATTCAAATTGCCCGTAAGCTTGAATGACAACACGATCAGCGATAACAATAAAATTCCTAAAATAAAACTCAAAACAATGGCACTCCCGAGTCCCAAATTTTGTGCCCAAAAAATATAGCGCGAACGCAATTTGACCCGGCCAGATTCGATCTGACCCATCACTTTTTGTTCGAGATCTTTGTCATCAAAATTATTTTTCATATGCATTATTTTTAAGTAATTCAGCTTTGAGAATTTCTTTACTGCGCTTGATAATCGTCCCGACCGTGCTGGTTGGAATTTTTAAAACATCACTAATCTCGGTATAGCTCAGACCTTCAAAATAAAATAAAACCAAAACTTCTTTGTATTCCAATTTTAATTTTGAGAGTGCCACCGAAAGGTTTTGGCGTAAAATTGCTTGATCGATTTTTTCATTGATGTCGAATTTTTCATCAAAAATTTTATATTCGACATCTTCGAGATCAATATTTTTATTTTCTTTTTTCTTAAGACTATTGATCGCTTCATTATGAGCAATGCGATAAATCCATGAGGAAAAACTTTTGTCCACCTCAAAGCTGTTGAGATTTTTGAACGCTTTAATAAAAACCTCCTGAAGGATATCTTCAAGCTCGTCGGGATTTCTAATAAATTTTCGCAAGTAATGAGTTAGTTTTGTCTGATAACGTCGAATAATCTCTCGATATTTTTCCTGACCACCCTCTCGAATGACAAAAACCAGCTGTTCGTCGCTCAAATTGTTTAATTCCATAAAAAAGGCTTAACCTTCACATGTACTACAACTTAGACTGCAAATTTATTTCAAAAATCGCTGACCGAAATTTTTTATCTAGTATAAGGATACTATCAAAGAAATGGCTTAAAGGCAAAGGGTGGGTTTATTGTTTGTTTGGGCCAATAGTGATAAGCTTTATAAGTAATCAGTTAGTCTTTTTATGCTTAAAATAAAAGAAATCCAAGCCTTATCCATTATCACAAAATCAAATTTACCCGATGCTGATTTTGTCATCAATCCTTACGTCGGTTGTTTACATTCTTGTATTTATTGCTATGCCAGATTCATGAAAAGATTTACTGGTCATACCGAAGACTGGGGAAAATTTGTCGATGTCAAAATTAACGCCCCTGACCTAATTCCTACCAAAACCACAAAATATCAAGGAAAATCAATTTTTCTGGCTTCAGTCACCGACGCCTATTTGCCACTCGAAAGAAAATATCAACTTACTCGCAAAATTTTAGAAAAACTCATTCCCCTTCAACCAAACCTAGGCGTTCAAACAAAATCAGATTTAGTCACGCGAGATATTGATTTGCTTCAACAATTCAAAAATTGTGAAGTCGGTTTTACAATTACCACCACCGATGATAATTTACGTCAAGAAATCGAACCAGTTACTTCATCAATTCAAAATAGAATTCTTGCTCTTAAAAAATTAAAAGCTGCCAAAATTAAAACTTATGTTTTTATCGGTCCAATTCTTCCATTTTTAACTGACTGGAAAAAAATTATTCTTGAAACCAAACATTGCTCTGATTTTTATATGTTTGAAAATCTCAACATTGCTGGCTCGATTTGGGAATCGATCAAAAAATGGCTGAAAGAAAAACATCCTGATTTACTTGAAAAATATGAGCAAATTTACTTTTCTAAAAACGATTATTGGGATAAAATAGAGACTGAAATAAATCAATTTTGCCAAGAACAAAAAATTGCTTATAAAATATATTTTCATCATTCAAAAAAATAACCTTAACTTTATGCCAAAAAAATCAATCGTTATCGCTATTATCGCTTTTGCAGTTTTATTAACCGGCTGTACGCTTTTTGTCAAAAAACAAACTTCTCAGCCAAAAGTTCAGCCAATTGTCCAATCTAGCTTGACCGAATTTGAAGCCCAAACCATCGCCGAAAAAACCTGCATCAAAGGTGGTGAAACACTTTCGCCAGGCTATTATAATGAAATTACCAAAACCTGGTGGTTCGACGCCAATCTTAATGCCACCAAAGAAGGCTGTAATCCCGCCTGTGTCGTTTTCGAAGACACTAAACTCGCCGAAATCAACTGGCGCTGTACTGGATTAATTACGCCAACCATCACAACCAGCGATGCTATCAAAAATATTTTTGTAGCTAAATATTCGAAATATGCCAAAACTCTAACTGTTCACGTAGATCAAGAAGCTCAAAATCACGCCCGTGGTGGTGTTAGTTTTGAAGCTGGTGCTCCAGGAGCAATTTTTCTCGCCACTAAAATTAATGACGAATGGAAAATCGTTTTTGAAGGCAATGGCCAAATTTCATGTTATCTTTCGGAATATGAATTTCCGGCTGAGATGTTGACGGATTGTGCGAAATAAAAAGCACCCCAACTAAGGATGCCTTTTTTCACAAAAAAAGTTGTTTATTTTAAAGATATTCCTTCTAAAATTTTTTGATACTCTTCCCAATCCTTTACGTCCACCCAAACCGCAACTCTATTTGGCAAAGGTCGCCCAAACATATCAGTTGCTTCTAAAAAGAATACTTTTATTTTGTTTCCTGCTTCTTGGATTTTTTTGTAATATCTCGAGGTTTCCTCGGTATTTGTTGCAAAAAAACAAGGAATATTTTTAACATTTTTTAATTCACGACCGTTCATTTTCCCTCCAGGATTTTGTGTTTAATAAAAAAATACTATATTTTATAACAATTGTCAATATTTGATACTAAAAAAACAAACCACTCAATTCGTGGTTTATTTTTATAACATTCGACTATCATAAGCCCAATGTAATAGAGCTTGTTTTTGTTTGCGACGACAATTATCATCACCTCGACGACAATTTTTGACTACCGCCATCAGATGCCGACGAAAAGCTTTCCAGCGCTTGATCTGTCTTTGATCATCTTCATGTCTTCTGCCTAAATAATACCGACAATACCACTGAAACCAACCTCGAGGATCGTCTGGATAAATCCAACCATTTTGTCGCCAGACAGCAAGTGGCTGGCTAGCATTGATACCAAAATAATTTAATTTAGGATCATGAAATTTTGAATTTAATTTTGCTCCCGTAAACCAGCTTTTAGGAAATTCTTGCTGGCAATCAGTCATATATTTGCCACCAAAAACACCAATTTTAAGCATTTCTTTTGGCGTTAATTGAGGTTTAAATTCTGGATCGAAATTGCGCCCAGCCGATTCGGTCAGCTTATACTTGTAACTATGCTGCATTTTGTCATTAACAACAATTTGACGATTCATTTACTTAAAATTAACCAAAATTTTTAATACCAAATAATCAACTAGTATTGTTTTAGTTTGTTATTTCTTTCCAAACCAACGCACTCGCACCCACAATAGCCACATCGCTCATTTTTAATTTTGAAGGCAAGACTTTAATTTTATTTCTAAAAACTGGCAGCAAATTTTCTTCCATACTTTTTATAGTTGGCTTAAAAATATAATCGCCCGCTTCAACAGGACCGCCAAACAAAAATATTGCTTCGGGACTAGTGTGATGAACCGAATTAGCCAGGGCAATTCCCAACCATTTTCCGGTTTGTTCAAAAGTTTCAAGAGCTACTTTATCACCCTTTTTGGCAGCTTCAAAAATAATTTTAGAATCAAGCTCTTGAAAAGATTTATTTGATAACAGACTATTTTTGGCATTATCTCGAACCATAATTTCAAAAGCGGTTCGTTTTATACCTGAAGCCGAACAATACGCTTCGAGGTGACCTTTGCCACCGCAGGCACATAAACGACCTTCTGGAATTAAAATATTATGACCACACTCACCCGCAAAACCATCATGACCATAAACCAATTCACCATTAACAACTAATCCGCAACCCACACCAGTCCCAAGCGTGTACATAATAAAGTTTTTCATTCCTTTGGCATTCCCATAAATCATTTCACCAATAGTAGCTGCATTGGCATCATTAGTTAAAATAATATTTTTAAACTCAGGAAAAACTTTTTTAAACAATTTGACAAAAGGCACAACTCCTTTAAAAGATAAATTATTTGCCTGCTCAATCGTTCCTTTATAATAATTTCCATTTGGTGCTCCGATACCAATCCCTAAAACTTCAATCTCTCTGCCTGATAGTTTGACTGAGTTAATTAATCTTTTTATTATTTTTGATAATTCGACAACATATTTTTTGGCATCACCATGAGATGGGGTTGCAATTGAATCTCTGGCAATAATATGACCTTCTCGATCAACAATGCCAATTGCAGTTTTTGTCCCGCCGATATCAATACCTATAGCAACTTTTTTCATTTTGATTTTTAATTAAAATTTTACTGGGATCTCCAAAGCCGCATCATTGGCTGGCAAGTCCGATGGATTATCTTTTTGTAAAATCAGACTGCCATAATTATAAACTGTTGGCGTGTCAAAAGTTATTTCACCAGTAAAATCAACAAAATCTTCGGTCATCCAATCACCCTTGGTAGTAATATAGCCTTCGCCAATAATCAAACCGTCCCAATTAACCACCGAAACTGGGGCGCTGGCTTCAAAAAACCAAGTTCCTCTAGCCCGACCTTCGAGAGTGACTGGGCTAGAAATTTTTTGATTTGGTTGAGGTGAGGTCAATTGGATCATATCTTGCATTTCCAAAGTATTGCCAATATTTTCAGTAAAGTTTTGACCATTAGCACTACATTGGCGTGGATAACTTTCCATAACTGGTCTGCCATCGGCGACACATTCCTCAAAATTAGTAATTTCGGAATTTGAAATTTCGGCTGGCTTAACTTCACAAGTGTAAACACATGACATCGAGCAGGTTTGGGCATCACTAGCACAGCTAGTGTCGCAATCGTTAAAATTTCCACCACGGTTTTGACAATCAGCTTGATATTTATCGAGACTAATTTGATCGTTGGCTTGATAAACAACCTTATCACTAATCATCTCTTTGACTTCGATGGTTAAATTTTCGGTTTCTTTGGGGGCAATGATTTCTTGTTTAACAAACAAGATCCCAGCCACTACCACCATAATCCCCATAACAATAATGTAGGCTTTTTCTTTGGTCATATTTTGATTAAATTAATACTTATTTTGCTCTTATTTTAGCATAAAGTGGGGGGTTTTGAAATATGCGCTCTATTTGTGAAAATATAAATTTAAAAACATTTTGCGTTTAAAATTAGTCAAATATAAATCAACGCACGTAGAGACATGCCATGGCATGTCTCTACAACCACGCTTAATTAAAAGCAACATTGCGATTAGAAAATTAAACTTAAAACCGGTCCCTGAGCGCATGCCTGCGCATGCAGGGAGTCGAAGGGTTTGTTACTTTTTTGTCTAAAAAAGTAAGAGAAAATGCTATGTCTGACTGTGTTAATGGGAACACGAAATCTTGCGTTCCTACCAACAAGATTGGTGGGTTCAACAAATTAAACGATAAATCTAAGTTACGCCTTCCCGAGAGGGATTTCTCTCTGCATTTTGAGTACAAAATTCCGTTTGAAATGACATTGTGGGTTCGATAAATTATTACAAAAATCCAAGCCGTGCCTTCCCGAGAGGGATTTTTAAAACACGACTTGCCTCAACTCTCGCCGTCTCTCCTTATAATCTGGAATCTGCTGACCAACCAATTTCCAAAAATCCAGCGAATGATTCATCTGTTCTAAATGACACAATTCATGAACAATAATATAATCCGCCAAATGTGCTGGTAACCATAAAATTTTGTAGTTAAAATTCAAATTCTTTCTGACCGAACAGCTCCCCCAACGAGTTTTTTGCCGACGCACAAAAATTTGATTGAATTCAAAATTATAAAATTGACTAAAATATTTTAAGCGCTCAAAAATATATGCCCGAACTTTTTCTTTATTTTCTAGATAATCGCCGACTTCAATTCGATTCGAATTGTTTTTGACCGAATTTATTTTATCCAAAACCCAAGCGCGTTTTTCATAAATAAAATTCTCGACAATTTTTTGATTCACAAAATACGGTTTACTAATAATTAGCACCCCTTCTTGAGTAATTCGCAGGCGGACCCTTTTGGCTCGACGATAAGATTTTAGACTATAAGAAATTTCTTGATCGTCAAGAATTATTTTTTTTAAGACATTCATTTCTAAAACTAAAATGGCAATTCGTTACGATCGACCTTGAGATAATGCTCGAGCGTATAGACCATGTCTTCGTTTTGATCGTGTGGCATTTTCGCAATTTCGCTATTATAAAGCCATTCGAGATATTTTTTATCAACCATCGCCACATCTTCGAATAAGCGCCCAATATATTTTCCAAACACAAATTTTTTAATCAGAACTGGAGTGACAGTTAATTCGAGTAGCTTGGCCACAATTTCTTCGTCGGTTTTTAATTTAAAATCTTTTTTGGCTTTTTCAAATAAATATTCGAATAAAGCTTCTAAAACATTGACGTCACCTAACGCATCATGTGCCTCTGCCTCGATATTTAATTTCAAAAGGTATCGCAGATATTGTAAGCTGTGTTGATCGCTCTCAATCAAGTGTCGTGCCACTCGCAAGGTATCTATAAACTGTCCGACCTCGACACCTTCATTTTTTAAAATATTGACATCAAACTGGGCATTATGAGCGACCACAATTCCAGTTTCGAGAAGTTCAATTAGCCTTTTCTTTTCTAGACTAGCATCAAATGCTAATTTATCAGCTACCATTTCATTGGTAACATGATGCACTGCCATCGCTCCGATTGCAATTTCAACCGGTGGCTTAAAATATGCGTTGACCATCTCTTTGGTGTCACGAACTTTATACGCCAATTGGACCAAGCGACTATCGCGTTCTTTGTCAGTAGTTTCGGTGTCTAAAATAATAAGCATCATATTTTTATTATTAATTAATTTTAACCTTTTAAATTTTTTAAATTCAAACGCACCAATTTCAAAACATCGTACGAATATTCTTCTTTTAACTCTTCAAAAACTGGTTTTAATTTTTCGAGACCGACATTTTCAAAAGCTTGTTTGATTTTTTGATAAATCTTTTTTTCTGGCATCAAATACTGCATATCGATTTGCTCACCCAAGTCAATCAATTTTTCCAAATGAGTCAAAATCGTATTTGGCTTAAAATTTAATTTTTCAGCCATCTCAGCTAAGCTAAGCTTTTGCTTGACTAATTCCAAGGTGGCGTATTTGTTTAGTTTGGGTTGTGCCT
>JBAYNP010000036.1:0-8105 GCA_041678785.1 Patescibacteria group bacterium
CCTGCTTTTTCAATATTATTAATAATATCATCTCTATCTTTACCCCACCTATTCATCTCGTTTTCTAGTTTTATTTTAAATTTATCAGCCAATTCTTTTCGATTATCAAAATACTGACTAGATTTATCTATATCAAAAATTTCATGACTCGTTTTGGCTATATTTGGTACATCTATTTTTTCAAACGCATCTAAAATCCCAGAGGTATAATTATTACTTCGGATTTCAATAAATTTATCCAAAAGCTTTTGAGGAATTCCTGCTTGTTTCACTGAATTCATCATGGCATCATCCCAGCCGATAATTTCTTTTTCAATTTCCTTAACTATTTCTTGAGCTTTAGCTGGAGTCATATTAAATTTATCTTTGAGTTTATCAACATCAAAAACGTCAGGATTAATATTTGCTATATTTGGGATAGATTTGCTTTTATATGTGCTTAATGTTGTATCTTTATAATTATCGCTTCTTATTTCAAATATCTTATCCATAAACGGCTTAGAAGCTCCTGACTTAGCCAAATCTTCTATTTGTTGATCACTCCATTTAATTGCCTCACCTTTTAATTTTGCTATAAAGGCATTAGCTTTTGAGACATCATCGTCAAAATTTTTCTTAATTTTATTCAAATCAAAAATATCAGGACCGAGATTACTCAAGTTCTTCATATTACCAGTTACAAAATCATTCTCGTGAGCAGATGCAAAGGCTGTTTTCTTCAGTCTCTCGATATTATCCATCAATTTAGGTGAAGCGTTGTTTCTTCTCATTGATTGAAGATTTTTTTCTCCATAATTCAAAAGTACTTTTCCTAAAACTTCTAGATATTCTTTTGCCTTATCTTCATCGTTATTAAAGTATTTTTTGACTTTGTCGAGGTCAAAATTATCATCTCTTAAGTATGCCAACTTATCTGGTGGAATCTTACTAAAAATTTCTGTCAGACCATTATACATATCTTCTTTGGTTGCATTTGTTCCTTCAAAAATATGGGCCATTTCACTGGACGCTCTGACAGAGGCTAGTCTCATTTTATCCAAAGAGCCATTTTCAAATAAATTACCACTAAATGCATTTTTGAGACCCTCAGTAAGAGCGTCTCGGTATGACTGATTGATTTCCTTAACGGAGTCCAAATATTTTGGAAGCGTCCAGGCTTTAATTTTTTCAAAAGTTTTTAAAACGTTGGCGTCCGCATAAGCATCTTTAGCCAGAATATTGAATTCACCTCGTTCAGCACTTTTGATAAATTGAGTCTGCCCATCTTCTGTACTCGTATCATAGTTGAGGTGGGCATGTCGCTTATTAATTGCTGTATTAAATTCATCCAATAATAACTGATTCAAACCGAGCACACTTTTGACTTTTTTTACCGTGTCAAGATCTACCCCAAACATTTCTGAAGCCTTACTAAAAACCATCGCTGCTGCTTGACGTTTTTCTAGAGAAGCTGAAGTGTCCTTGGCTATTTCTGCTAGCATTAAAGGTGTCGTCCCAGACTTACTTAATTCTGAAGCTTCTTTACTAATTTTTGCTTGATTAGCTGATCTCCTAGCTATAATAGCTGATGTTTTAGCATCGCGCTCGCCATGATACATATCTGCCTCTTTGTCCGTCATCGCTTTTGCATTTTTTTCTTCTCCCAATAATGTTTTTGTCTTTAAAGCAATCCCATTAGTAATAGGATCAAATTTATTTTCCTTCAAAACTTCTTTCAAGGCAACTCTATCAGCTAAGTTTGTGGTTACTACACCTTTAGCATCAACAAATTCCCCATTCTGATTAACTTTAAAAAAATTATCACCGTCTTTAGCGTATTCAATACCGTTACGATTTAATCTTAATTTTTTCTTCTGATCGTCACCCTCTGATCTAGTAATTATATTATTTTGTACATCTCGCTCAATTTTTAATTCTTCTTCTTGAAAAGAATTTAATAGGTCATTTGCAATAATAGCACCATCAGCATCAACAAAATCGCCATTTTTATTGGCTTTATGAAAATTACCACTAACTTTATCTTCAAGGTACTCATCATCCTTATAATTTAATCTTAATTTTTCTTTTTCTTCGTATCCTTTGCCTGGAGTAATTTTATGAGTATTCACATCATCATCAATTTTTTTGATCTCTTTTTCATAGTCTTTAAATGCTTTATCTGTCGTCGCTGCGCCATTAGCATCAAGAAGTTCTCTATTTTTATTGGTTTTATAAAAATTATCACCCACTCTACTATATTGACTACCATTGTGTATTAATATTAGTTTTTCTCTTTTTTTATCCGCCTCTTCTTTGGTAATTTTTTCATCATCTTCATCTTTTTTAATTTGTGACTCTTGTTTATAATATTCATGTTCTGAATCTTTGACTTCCCCCTGAAGATCACGGATGTGCTTAAAATTAGAAAAATTGGCAAAGCTTCTAACTTTTTCATAACCAGTCCCAACGAGACCACCTTCTAATTTAAACCTTTTTCCAAGTAATCTATCCCAGCCTTTTGCCACTCCCAATGTTTCTCTACCTGCATATTGAGCAACTTCTTTCCCTTTTTCCAAACCAAACATAGCTGGTTTTTTAACCATCCCAATACCTGCTTTCTTTGCCCATTTACCCATCGTTCCCATTGCTGCCGTGCCAGCCACTCCGAATTTTTGAGACATCGACATCGCTGTAACTAACAGCATCGTCGCAATCAAAAAACCAAGAATATTGTCTGAACTGCTAATTTCAGATATGGCTATAGTAATATTTTCAGTTCCTTTGTCGATTCCAAGCATACTTGTTTTTTCAACCGTTAAGGCATCATTTCTTTGAACACTAAGAATTGCTAAGGATAACCATAAAAAAAATGCCATGAAAGGACCTATGATTATTTGTTTAATAAACATATCCCACCATTCACTAGCATATTTTTTACCAAACGGCACCAATTGCATCATAAAAGCAAGTGGCGAAAGCAAAACCAGAATCCATAAGATAATAATACGATAAAGCATCATAATCACCATCGAAATCAAAATGATTATAACAATAACCACAATAATAAAAGCAAAAATCATTGCTATAAATAATTCCCAATAACCCATTCCCGTCTCTGCTGTGTTTGTCCCAAGTTTTAATTTAAGAATATCTTCTATCCCTAAATAAGAAGTAAAATTTTGTACAAAGGAATCTTTAAAAGCATTTACAAAAGTCAACATGATAACCTGAGCAAAATCGATAATTAGACCGCAAATTGACTTTGAAAAATTGATCAAAATCGCTGTCAAAAGAATCTGAATAATATTTTTTGTTGGACTTCCTTTTTCAATACCTAAAACCAACAAAAAGGCATTATATAAAAGCAACAGAATAAAAAATAAATTACAAACATCTCGTACCAATACCCAACCAATTTCAACCGCATTAGAATTAACAAAATCGTTATACTGTAATATCCGACTTAATATCGCTAAAATGCCCGTCGCTAATAATGAAAGCAATTCAACGGCGGCTGCAAGTGGCCAAAGTAATATTTTTGCTATATCATTACCATCCCAAGCTCTTGCAATTTCTGGTCTAAATATAAAACATAGACCCAGAATAAAAATCAGGCTCAATCCAGAAATAAAAAACGTCTTTTTCTTGGTTGAAAAGTTACAAAAAATATTTTTTATTTTATTTAGCATAAAAAATTTTGGAATCGATGTTTATATTATACCTTGATTAAAAAAGGATAGCAACTCATTAATTCACATTTATTATAGCATAAAAAATAAAAAAATTCTTGGACAAAAAGTATTTTATCCGCTACAATACCAACATACTAATTTATCCTTATGCAAGCAGAAAATAAACACATTTTAGTTGGCATGGCTTGGCCATATGCCAACGGTTCACTTCATCTCGGCCACTTGGCTGGGCTATTGCCGGCTGATATTTTAGCACGTTATCATCGCCTAAAACATGACGATGTCTTATTCGTTTCGGGCTCGGATTGCCATGGCACGCCGATTTCAGTCAAAGCTCGCCAGGAAAACATTGATCCTGCCGAAATCGCCGCTAAATATCATGCCGAATTCAAAAGCTGTTTTGAGTCGCTCGGCTTTTCTTTTGATTATTATGGTCAAACAACCGCCCCACATCACAAAGAATTGGTTCAAAAAATATTTCTCGAGCTTTATGAAAAAGGCTTAATCTACAAAAAAACCGAAGCACTGACTTATTGCGAGACCTGCCAAGAGTTTTTACCAGATCGCTATGTCGAAGGAACTTGCCCAAAATGTGGCTACGAACATGCTCGTGGTGATCAATGCGATAAGTGCGGTGCCTTGCTCAATCCTGAAGATTTGATCAATCCAAAGTGTAAAACTTGCGGGAGTACCCCGATCAAAAAAGATTCCGAACATTTTTTTCTCAAACTTTCAGCTTTTGAAAAAGAAATCCGCACTTGGCTGGCGACTCAGACCACCTGGCGCACCAATGCCCTCAATATTACCAAAGGCTTTCTCGAACAGGGCCTGAGAGATCGGGCAATTACTCGTGATATGACCTGGGGAATTGAAATTCCGCTCGAAGGCTATGAGACCAAGCGAATTTATGTTTGGTTCGAAGCGGTTTGTGGTTATTTGACTGACTCAGTCGAATGGGCCCAGCAAAACAAACAAAATGTCGACGATTGGTGGGATACCAAAAGTCCAGCTTGGCATTATTACGTTCACGGCAAAGACAATGTTCCTTTTCACAGCATTATCTGGCCAGCAATTCTGATGGGTTATGACAAACATTTGCCAAATCAAATCGTTTCTTCAGAATATCTGACGCTCGAAAACGAAAAATTTGCAACTTCGAGAAATTGGGCGGTCTGGGTCCCTGACTATCTCAGTCGCTATGAAGCCGATCCGCTACGCTATTATATCATCGCCAATGGTCCCGAAACTCACGACGCCGATTTTTCTTGGCAACAATTCGTCGATCGCAACAATCATGAGCTCGTCGGCACTTATGGCAATCTAGTCAATCGTGTCCTCGGTTTTGTCGATAAAAACTTTGCCGGTAGCCTCGAAACTTTTGAAATTGATTCTGAAATTAAGGCTAAAATCGAGCAAACCTTCAAAGTTTCTGGCGAATTAATCGAAGAAGCCAAGCTCCGCCAAGCACTTCAAGAAATTTTTCAATTGGCCCAATTCGCCAATAAATATATTGACGAAAAAGCTCCCTGGCAAGTCTTCAAAACCGATCCCAAGGCCTGCCAAGAAATCTTATTTCAAGCTCTGAATCTGATTCAGAACCTGGCGATTTTACTTTTCCCATTTGTACCATATAGCTCAGAAAAAGTTTTTAAAACACTGAGCCTCGATCCCAAAAATCTCTCTTGGAAATATCATAAATTGCAAAATATCGCAGACCTCGCCAAACCAGAAATTCTGTTTACCAAAATCGATCCAACGGTGATCGAGGAAGAAAAGGCGAGATTGGGGATAAAATAATTTACGTAAAACAAAAATTAAGCACGCATAATTTGAAAGCGACAATAATCATTGTCGCTTTCAAATTATCAACGTTTCTTTTGGTAAAATAAAATTGATCTCCTTTTTAATAATCAAAAATCAACACATCAATTATTGATACACGATAAACATAAATCAACACGCGTAGAGACATGCCATGGCATGTCTCTACAACCACGATTAACCAAAAGCGATATTGCAATTAGAAAAACAAAATAAACCAGGCTAGAGATGCCATCTCTTCGAGAGATGGCATCTCTTTTATTTTAAAATTTTTAACCAAAACCAACATTTCCATTCACAAAAAAATATTGATAAAAAACCTGGCAGGTCTTTTTCAAAAAGACCACCAATTAAAAAATATTCCTGAAAATTAATTAATCTAGACCTGCCAGGTTTAGTCATTAATTTTGTTTAGTCAAAAGCAATGTTTTATTTTGCCAAACAAATTATATCCAAAAAGACTATGATTTTAAAATCATAGTCTTCATAGAAATCAATTTAACCCGCCTGCAACGATGCCTGCCTGCCGGTAGGCAGGTAGCACTTCGGGCAGGTCATAGTTCCAAATTTCAATTCTATTCTGTATATGGAACAACCACACTCCCACCAAAATCAGCCCCAGTGTTTAATCCCCAATTATCTGTTACTGTAACCTTAGGATTAAAGACACAACAGGCGCCAGTAACTCTAGAATCCGAACAAGTTGATTGATATTCAGCCATATCATCTCGACAAGTATACATATGACGATATTCCCACCAACCAGCCACACAAGCATCATTTGTATCTCCAAATGTTTTAGCAAAACACGTTTGATCGGCTGCACAATCAGCATCGCTCGTACAAGAAGTACTACTTTGAATATCAATTCTACTCTTTGCGTCAAGTTTTGTACAAACCTTTTCACAAACTGGTTTACGATTTTTAGCTGACATATTATTAGCTACTGACCCACCAGAAAATCCATCACCCCAGGTAAGCCCAACCTGAGTTACTGGCATATGATTTTCATTTGCCCAAGCATAAAATTTGGCGGTAGCATTATTATCTGGCAAGAGAACATTTCCTGAAGAAGAACCATTAATCGAATATGATTCAATTGTTGGTAGTGGATTACCTGGTGTATCAGTTGTATCCCAAAGATAATCAGATTCAGGAGGCTCAACGATGGTCTTATATTTAAGAAAATCATCACCTAAATCAGTGTAATTAAATTTAACCGCTCCAAAAGTCTCGGCAAATAATGCTTGGAGTCCAGCAATATTATAAACCACCCCTGCTTGATTAAAGTTACAACCATTCGAATCAGTAGTAATATTAGCCGAAATCCACGATGTCAGGTCATTGTTCCCAATCGCACCATAAGGCTTACATTCTAGTGGCACTCCAGAAATTTCAACCGTGCCATTCTCGGCAAAATATTTACTCTTATCCCAAAGTCTATCAGTATAAGCTTTGGTTGTTTTATCTAAATCAGCAATATTAACTGCATATTCGGCACCGTTTTTGAGAACAATGGTAAGATATTCAATTGTACCGTGACCAGCCGAACAAAGCCCCCAACAAGGGCTAGGATTATCATCTTCAAACAACCAATTTAAACCAGTAAAAAAGCTATCCGATGAATCATCAAAACTAGCTCTAACTGCTATTGAACCTCTACCATTATCCGCAATATCTTGATCGCCACCATCGGCAACAAAACTACTAGGATTTTCTAAATAACTACCAGCCTGTTTGCGTCTCATACAAAAACTATTATTACCATCGTCGGTTTCACAACCATACCACCACGCTGAATCAATATCCGACATGTCTGGCGAAGTTAATCTAACCCATTTTGAATGACCTCCATCATGACCATCATCAGCAAACAGAAGTACTGAAATAAAAGCTATATCACTCATTTTAAATTTATTCTTATATTCAGAATTTAGCTGCCAAAAACCATTTGTACGGCCATCTTCAACTTCTGTGGTTGGTCTATCAATAGAAATTGATGCTGTAAGTAAAATCGGACCATCACTAAGAGTTACTCCACTCCCAGATTCAGTCGTTCCAATTGCAATACTCTTTTCATTCACCCCATACCACGTTCTCGTCGGATCTGGTCGATAGCCTGCTCCAGCGCTCATATTATCTAAGTCAACTGCACTCGCTAATTTGTCTGACGGAAACCACGTCAGACAGGAGAAAGTATTATTAGCTAGATTAGTCTTTGATGGATCTGGCTCCAAGCAAACCCCTTCCCAGCCGTAATAAGTATCTTCACTATCTTTGTAAGTACACAAAGGAACATTATCATTTCCAATTGAACCCGTTCCAGCACATGTTCCATCAATATCTAGTGTTCCACTATCGCAACAATCACTTTTTTGGACACACGTACTTTTGGCAGTTACTTTAGTGGCATCACCAGCCGTACAGATTCCAATCGCTGAGCCCGAATTGGTATCATAATAAAATACTTGCCCATCATAAGTACTCTTGGTGTAGTGACAATTACAGCCATTACCGACGGAGTCTAGAGAGTATCCTTCATCATCGGTTATCTTTTTCTCATCCATACACTTATTGACGTTGGTATAAGTCGAATTTTTATCAAAAGGCGAA
>JBAYNP010000037.1:0-8062 GCA_041678785.1 Patescibacteria group bacterium
ACCTCATTTTGCAGAACTGTACCATTACTAGTGGTGTGGTAGCAAATACCATCATCCTCGCAGTAAATACGAACATAAGCTCCTTCCTGCTTTGCATAAATTCGCTCACAGGAGTTTCCTCTGTCCTCGTCCAAATGACGATCCATAAACAAACTCCTGTCAGTCGTTTTTTTGATATCACCCACAATGTGATATCTTGTTACCTCTTCAGATTTTACAAAACCTTTTGAAATTTCTATTCGATTTATGTCGTCCACGACAAAAAATCCATTTTCTTCTGGCTTTTGGCTAGAATAACGTACAACGCCAGGATGAGCAACAATACCACAGTTCAAAAACTCTTCCGAAATGACAGTAAAAATCTCTGTCATTTGCTTAGAATCAGAAATACTACAAATTTCTGATCCATTGTCTAAAATCAATCCATGTTCAGCCAACCCCCCGCGATCAAATTTTGCATCCAATGGACACAAAATTACGGTAATTGCAGAGATACCATTTTTAAAAGCATCTTCTGCAATTGCCCTATACAGCAAACGAAAACCTTCTGCTGTATAAGAGAATGGACAAGACTCCTGGATTATATTCTGAAAGTCGTAGTAACAAAAGTGTCTGTATTCGAGTTTTTCTTCTCCGATGAGCTTTTTCATCGTTTTGTCAATGAAAATCTCATTTTTACCTTCAATTGCCCGATCAATTTGATCTGCAATTTCTTTTGGGACTTCCGTTGTCCCTGAAGGAATGGTGATTTCTTCAACCTCGACACTTAGCGTCCTTAAAGCAGCCACAATTGCCGCTAAAAACGCGTTCCACCGATAGATCGCTACAATTTTCATTGTATCCTCCCTTGTTTTCAAATAACATTTTTGATTTTGATGCTCTCAGTATACCATAAAATAACAATTTTGTCAAATCGTTTTTGTTGGTTAAAGTCTATTCCTCGCCTTCCGCCCTTTTTGGCTTCATCAACGGAAAAATCTGAGATTCACGAATTGTTTTGTCGCTCAAGAAGCTGAATAGTCTTTCTGAAAACCCAAAACCACAGGTTGGTGGCATCCCGTGTTCGAGAGCCTCAACAAAGTCATAAGCAAACATCTGAGCCTCATCATCGCCACCCTCTCGAAGCTCCTGCTGGGCGGTAAAACGTTCAGCTTGATCGATTGGGTCATTGAGCTCGCTATAACCATTTCCGAGCTCAGAGCCAGCAATAATCGGTTGAAAACGCTGAACGAGTCGTGAATTGGTTTCGAGTTTTTTGGCTAATGGCGAAATTTCAATTGGCACGTTGATTAAAAAGCCTGGACCCGTGATTGATTTTCGGCAATATTTCCAGAGATTATCGATCGCTCGTGTGATATTAAACCCTTTGCGATTATATTCAACTTTTAATTCTTTCAATTTGGCTTCGATTTCTTTGAGATTGGTGTCTAAAACATTGATTCCGGTTTTCGATTTAATCAAATCGACATAGTCATAGCGTTCCCATTTTTTACTAAGATCAACTTCAAAGCCTTTGATGACGAACCTGAGCGTGCCAAAAGTTTCCTGAGCAATATATTTGTACATCGCTTCGACGAGCTCCATCCCCTTTTCGTAATCAGCATACGCCCAATAAAACTCCATTTGGGTATAATCCTGAGCATGTTCAGCGTCCATCCCTTCATTGCGGAAAATTCGTCCAATTTCAAAAACTTTTTCATAACCCGCTACCATCAATTTCTTTTGCCAGAGTTCGCCACCAGAAATTCGTAAAAAAACGTCCAAATCGAGAGCATTGTGATGGGTCATAAATGGACGAGCATCAGCACCACCCGTCGTACTTTCCAGGACCGGCGTTTCGACTTCCATAAAACCACAGTCGTTCAAAAAATTACGCGTCGCTTGCCAGAACTTGGCTTTTTTGACAAACAAATCTTTGACTTCTGGATTAAATAAAATGTCGAGATAGCGTTTGCGCAAAATTTCTTCTTCATCTTTGAGACCGTGCCACTTTTCTGGTAAAGGTAAAATCGCCTTGCTAATTATTTTCCAAGATTTGACCATGATACTTTTTTCCTCTTTGTGTGTCAAAAAGCAAGTCCCCGAGACTTCGAGAAAATCAGCCACATCAATCAGTTTAATAAAATCTTTGTAATTTTCATCACCGACTTCTTTTTTGGAAAATGCGAGTTGAATTTGACCCGAATTGTCTTCGAGATTAGCGAAGGAAAGATTGCCGTGGGTGCGCATACTTCTCAGCCGACCAACCAAAATAACCACATTGGCCTTTTTCTCAAACTTTTCGAAATTATCCAAAACCTCGCTGATTAAATGCGTGCGTTCGACTTTGGCGGGATAAGGATTGATCCCCTTGTCTCGCAATTTACTTAATTTTTCTAGACGATCATCGCGTTCCATATTTTTATTTATTTTATGCTAATAATTTTTGTAGGAAAACTGCCAGCGGGCAATTTGATTTCGAATTCATCACCGACTTTGTGACCCATCAATTCTCTGCCAAGTGGTGAGACATTGGAAATTTTGTTTTGCTCGAGATCAGCGTCATCGATTCCGACAATGTGATAAGCTGCATGTTCGCCATCCATTTCAATTTCGATCGTGGCGCCGACTTCGATCTTGGTGTGCTTAGCACCTTCATCCATAATCTGAGCAGTTTTGATAGTTTGCTCAAGTTTTAAAATTTCTTGTTCGTTAAATCCACGTTCGTCATTGGCGACATCAAGCTCAGCGTTTTCAGAAATATCACCCATCGCCTTGGCGTCACCGATTTTTTTCGAAATTTCTCGACGTTTTTCGGTTTTTAGATATTCCAATCTTTCTTTTAGTTCATCCAATTTCTGTTGTGTAATGTATGACATACTATTTTTATTATCTTTTTTTAGTTAGTAATTTAAGGTAAAAAATTTCAAAATCTATCATTGGTTTATCGTTTCGACGAAGCCATTCCGATAACCAAGCAAATCGAATTGCCAAAATAAAGTCGTCCAAATAAACCAAATCCTCCTGTGCAATAAATTTGCTCACAAAAATTTCGTTTCGAAAACTCTCGAGAAAACCAGCCGACAAGGCATCCTTAGCTTCAGCACCGACACAGCCAATAATTAAAGCGATGTCATACAGATAAGGTTTGTAGCCACTAAATTCCCAATCAATCATTTTCCCCACAGATCCATTTTTCCAAATAATGTTGATCGGATGCGGGTCTCCGTGACAGAAGACTTTTGGAAGCTGTGGATAGGCTGGAAAAAGTTGTTGTTGAAGCATTTCAAAAACCGGCAAAATTTCAAAATAAACCTTGGGATTATTTTGCTTAATTTGCTCGACCAGTTTTTCAAGATACTCAATCAAAGAAAAATTGGTTGTGTCTGCCAAATCAAGCTTTTCGCTGACTCGATATAATTCTAACAAAGATTGCGCTAATTTTCTACCCCTGTCAGCTTCTTGCCAATAATTCGAACGATCGAGCTCTTCGCCAGAAATATAGGTCGATAATTGCCAAAAATCATTTTCGTATTTCTGAAGGCTCTTTCCGTTGTTACCCGATAAATATGTATTAGCAAAATCAAAACCATGGCCTACTAAAAGCTTTAGGTTATCAGCGATCTCTTGTTTACGTTCAAGGTTTTTGGGAGGAATTTTTTCCAAAATAAAACGTTCACGTTGTTTGTCTTCAATAGCATATCTTTCAAGAGATCTTTCGGGGCTACCTTGAATTTCAAAATCTAAGTTGACGTAGAAATCTTTCTGCCATAAATTTAAAATTTCTGAAAAATCTTTATCAGTCATATTAATCTTTATTTTCAAAATACCATCGCAAAACCTCTTTAGCAATCGGCACCGCCACCACATCCCCGCCACCACCGTTTTCGATTAGAATTGTAATCTCGATTTCTGGATTTTCATAAGGCGCATAACCCGTAAACCAACCATGATTTTCTTTGTCGCCACCAGCCTGAGCGGTCCCCGTTTTACCCGCTGATGTAAAAGGTAAGCTTGAGAGCGAAACCCCACTTCCATAAACCACGGTATCGCGCATGCCTTCCTGAACAATTTTGATATTTTGAGGATCAATCTCGACGGTCTTAACTAGCTTATCTGGGAGCTCGTTTTCAATACCAGTTTCAGGATCAATAATTTTATCGACCAATCTCGGCTGATAAATTTTACCGCCATTGGCAATCATCGAAGTATAGGTAGCGACTTGAAGTGGCGTTACCAGCAGATCACCCTGACCAATGGATAAATGATAAGTGTCTCCGATATACCAGGCTTCATTTTTGGTCGATTCTTTCCAGTCTTTGCTTGGTACGAAACCACCCCGCTCGCCGTAGAGATCGATGCCAGTCGGCTGACCCAATCCAAAACTTTCTAAATATTTTTTGATCCGCTCTACGCCCAGTCCTTCAAACTTATCATAACCACCACCAATATAATAAAAATAAGTGTTGACCGAATTAGCAATCGCTTTTTTGACGTTGGTCAAACCATGACCGCCAGCTTTCCAGTCAGGAAAAACCCATTCGTTAATTCGCAAACCACCCGTACTATTAACCTGAGTATTTTCGGTCACAATACCTTCTTGAAGCGCTGCCAAAGCCATCAACGGTTTGATTGTCGAGCCTGGTGGATATTCACCAGCAATCGCACGGAAAAACATTGGGTTGTCGGGATCATTCATCAGCTTAGCATAATCTTCACTCGAAATTCCTTGGACAAATAAATTATTATCGTAACCCGGATAAGACACCAGGCTCAAAATTTCTCCATTTTGTGGATTCATGGCGATTCCAACTGCACGTTTAGTTTTTAATTTTGATAATTCTTTTTCAATTGCCCGATACATTTCTTTTTGTAGTCCGAGGTCGATTGTTAATTTTAAACTCTGACCGATTTCGGCTGGCTGACTACTAATAATCTGACTTTCTTTACCACGCGAATCGACTTCAATTTTTTTGTAACCTTTTTGCCCACGTAAATAATCTTCATACGAAAGCTCGAGTCCATTTTTACCGAGATAATCATCAAAAGAATAATCCTCGCCATCTTCATCAAGTTCCTCTTGATTTATCAAACCCAAATAACCCATCGAGTGCGACAAAAGATCATCAGTCAGATAACCTCGCTTGTTTTGATTTTTGACATAAATTCCAGGACAATCGGGACAGTTTATTTCAAACAAAATCACTTTATCCAAATCGATATGTTCTTCGACAACCTTGGCTTGATAATAAGCTGAACGCTGTTTGTAAATATCCAAAATTTTGCCAACGGTTTCATCTGAAAAAACTAATTTGATTTTTTTGATCATCGTCAAAAATTCTTCATCTTGAGGCAACTCTGCTGCCACCACCGAAAGATAAAAATCCGGTAAATTTTCGACCAATTGTTCGCCGTTTCTGTCATAAATTAAACCGCGATCAGCTTTAATTTCCTGGGTGCGAATTCGATTACCTTCAGCGACCGAACGATAATAATTCCCTTGAAAAATTTGTAACCAAAAAAGTTTTCCAAACAAAAGTAAAATTCCCAATCCAAAAATAGCAAACAGAAAAATCACCCTTTCGTTGGCGATCAATCTCTTGAGTGAAAACCATTTGTCGGTATCGCCATGCCACTCATTACCCATGTCTTGAAATAAAGAATACCCGTCAATTTTGGCGTGTTTTCCAAGATCATTATTTTTTCCAAAACCAAACGGATCAGACATAATAATATTTTTTATGCAAACCAAAAATCATACTTAAGATTATTATCAACCCACAGCTCATGACAATTTCCATCGCCACAGCTTGAAAATAAAATTTATCCACCACGGGATTCAAACTAATTATTCCGAGCCAATAAGCCATTTTATTAAAAAACCAAATTTCAATTTGATAAAAAATCAAGCCGACCAAAGCACACAAGACCATCGCATACGATGAGCCTTGAGGAAAAATTTTAAGCGCTAAATATTTCAAAAATAAATACAAAATTCCAAAAACAATCACGTAAGTTCCAAAAGGTAAAAT
This sequence comes from Patescibacteria group bacterium, assembly GCA_041678785.1. Lineage (GTDB taxonomy): Bacteria > Patescibacteriota > Patescibacteriia > UBA2591 > JBAYNP01 > JBAYNP01. The sequence continues at coordinate 6,012 of JBAYNP010000037.1, forward strand.
ACTAAACCAGCTAAGCCCAAGCCCCACAATAAAAATTATAAAATATGGCGTGTCTAAATCAAAAAAAGTCGTCAAAATCATGACGCTAACCGGCAACAAAAAACTAGTCCACCAAAAATCATAGCCCATCAAAAAAATTTGAACGACCAAAATTATGAGTGCAATGCCAGAATTTTTTAAAAAATTAATTACGTTATTCATTATTTATTGCATCATCAGCTGACGGAACAACTGCGCTCAAAATATTAAAATGATCCATTGTCACCAGACTTTCAAGTTTGACCACATGAAACAAAGAACCTTGTTCGCTCTCGACACTAGAAACTTTACCAATTAGTAATCCTTTTGGAATATTGTCTTCCAAGCCCGAAGTTACCACAAGATCATCTTTTGAAACTTCTTTATTGATCGGCAAAAATTCCACGCCCATCACACTATCGCGACTACCTGAAACTAGACAAACACTTTCGTCTTTTTTATTGAGCACTAATCCAGCAACGGCACTATGATAATTGTTGATCAAAATAAAATAGGCTCTAGCCGAAGTAACTTTGATAACTTTACCAATTAAAATTCCTTGCGTTGAATCAGTATTGGACAAGATTAGCGGGTAGCCAACCTGAATTCCATCACGACTACCTTGATTAAAAATAAAAACCGCTTCTGCTCCTGCAAATTCAGATAATTTGCCAATCACCCGACCTGTGATCATCGAATAATTTTCGGTTTTGGCTAAATTGACTTGCTGTCTCAAGGATTCATTTTCCGATAAACAAGATTTTAATTGCGCGTTTTCGGTAGTCAGATCAATTAGTTTCTGTTTTAATTCATCATTTTGAGCAATCAATTCATTTTGATCGCTAATTTTTTGTCCGAACTTACCCAAACCCAAATCAAAATTATAAACACTGCTGATAATTGGATTGATGATGTTTTTGCCGGGACGACTCAAAAATAAAAAAACTCCTAGCAAAACAAAAAATAATATCAAAATAGTTATCCAAAAACCTTTTTTAAAAACTGATCGACGCATAGGCTTATTTAATCAATAAGTCGTCTCTAGCCGAAAAACTTAAAATATCTTTGAGCTGTTCAAAATTTTCTAACACCAAACCGACGCCACGAATCACGACTGTTTGAGGATCGTCAATAACTTCAACCGGAATTCTAATTTCGTTGGAAATATATTTATCAATATTTTTCATCAAAGCCCCACCACCACACAACATAATTCCTTTGCGATAAATCTCGGCGACCAATTCTGGCGGAGTTATTTCGAGTGTATCTTTGATATTTTGGACAATCTTTTTGAGTGATTTATCCATCGCTTCTCTGACTTGTTCGGCGTTGATATTAATTTCTTTTGGCAAACCCGAAATAGTATCACGACCACGAAGGGTCCCAACGACAAGTTCTTTGAGCGGAAAAGCTGAACCAATCTTTTTTTTGAGCTCTTCGGCGGTTCGCTCACCGGCAATAATCCCGAATTCCGCCTCAGCAAAAGCCACGATATTGCGATTCAACTCGTTGCCAGCAATTTTGATTGATCGGCTAGTCACAATCCCTCCCAGCGAAATCACCGCAATTTCGGTCAATCCAGCCCCCAAATTGACGATCATCGAGCCAGAAGCCTCCTGAACGGGCAATTTTGCCCCTACAGCCGCCGCAATTGGCTCTTCAATCAGAAACACCTTGCGAGCTCCAGCCTGAATCGTAGCGTCTTCTATGGCCTTCTTTTCTACGCCGGTAATATTTAACGGAGTCGAAGCAATGACTCGTGGTCGAGCGATAAATTTCATACCACCCTTACTCACCTTTTCGATAAAATAATTCAACATTTTTTCAACAGCCTCAAAGTCAGAAATAATTCCACTATCAATCGGCTGAGTCGCTAAAATATGCGGTGGAGTTTTACCAATCATTTTGACCGCGTCTTCACCAATCGAAAGAATTTGGTCAGTGCGCGTATTGATCGCCACTACTGAAGCTTCATTGACGACAACACCCTTACCCTGAAGGTAAATCAAAGTATTGGCTGTGCCTAAGTCGAG
>JBAYNP010000038.1:0-8030 GCA_041678785.1 Patescibacteria group bacterium
CACAAAACACAAAAAGGTGCTTACTTTATTATGTTTTTTGGGGGCGGTAATAATATTTTTTGTTCTTCTCCTTGTCTCTGCTGTCAGATAATAAGCTCTAGGCTTAGCAAGAACGCCGAACTCGCAAAGAGTGTCGGCGTTTTTTATTTTTCTTACCATATTTTCCGGGAGTCTTTTTGTTTATACCAAATTTAAGCTATAATATAAGCATGTTGATTTCAGAAACAAAACCTAATTCTCGAGCGATTAGTATTGTCGGGGTGATGGATTTGATTTATTTTGGAACCTTGTCGGGCTTGGCGATTATGATGCCGTTTTTCCCATTTCAAGGTCTGACCGGTCCAATCGTCAATGCCATTATTCTGATCGCCGTCGTTATTTTAGGCTTAAGACGTGCGTTGCTGATTTGTATTTTACCATCGATGGTGGCGCTATCATCGGGGTTACTGCCATTCGTCTTGGCGCCGATGATTCCGTTTATAATCTTGGGAAATATGCTCTTGGCGATAGTTTTTGAAAAATTATACAAACAAAATTTTTGGTCGGCGGTCGGAGTGGGGGCTTTGGCAAAATTCGGATTTATTTTTGTGGCGGGACAAATCGTGATTAAATTTTTTATCAATCAAACGGTCAGCTCAAAAATTTTAGCGTTAATTTCTTGGCCACAATTTTTGACAGCTTTGGGTGGTGGCGTGATCGCTTTTGTCTTTTTAAAAACAATCAAAAAAATATAAATTATGAAAAACAAGCTAATTCAAAAAATTGAAAAAGCCAAGTTGGTCGGTCGTGGTGGCGCTGGTTTTCTGACGCATTTGAAATGGCAGGCAATGCTCGATGCTAAAAGTAGTCTCAAATTTTTAGTTTGTAATGGCTCAGAAGGCGAGCGCGAGACATACAAAGATGGCTACATTTTGACCAATTATCCCGAGGAGGTAATTAATGGCATGCGGTTAGCTTTTGAAAATCTTGGCATTACCAAAGGTTATATTTATTTAAAACCAGAATATTTCAAAATTTTTGCGAAGAAATTAAAAAAGATTATTGGTGGCTTGAATATTGAAATTTTTGAAGAATATGGTGGTTATTTGGCGGGCGAAGAAACGACTTTGTGTAATGTGATTGAAGGCAAACTCGCGATGCCGAGACAAAAACCGCCGTATCCGACCGATCAAGGAATCAATAATCAGCCGACATTGATCAATAACGTCGAGACGCTGTATCAGATTTCAAAAATTGCCAAAGATAAATATCAAAATATTCGCTTTTGTAGTTTGGCGGGCGAGGTAAAAAATAAAGGCGTTTTCGAATTGCCAGCGACTTTGACTATCGAAGAAATTCTCAAACAAACCAAAAATTATCCCAACTTCGAATTTTTTGTTCAGGCTGGCGGTGGTTGGAGTGGTTCGATTTTACTTAGCTCAGAATTAAATCAAGCCCCAGCTGGCACCAGTGGAATTATTGTCTATCGCAAAAATAGCACGACCGTCATGAAGCTCGCCGAGAAATTGATTGATTTTTTTGTCTCACACAATTGCGACAAATGCGTCCCGTGTCGTGAAGGCACCTATCGCTTGCAAGAAATGATAAAGTCAAAAAAAATTGACGAGCTGAAATTCAAAGATTTGATTTTTACTTTAGAAAATACCAGCTTTTGTCCTTATGGCAAATCGTTGGTCATTCCATTTAAAGATATTTATAATAAATTACTCAAATGTTAAACCAGAAAATAAATATAAAAATTGATGGGCAAAATTTTGTTGCTCAGACGGGGGAGACGATTTTACAAGTGGCTCGAAAAAACAAAATTGATATTCCAAGTTTGTGTTATCATCCAGATTTAAAAGTTCAAGCGAGTTGTCGTTTGTGTGTGGTCGAAATCGCTGGTGTTAAAGGCTTACAAACATCATGTATGACCAAAGTTTTTGACGGCATGGATGTCAAAACCAAATCACCGCAAATTAATAAAGCTCGTCAAATCAATCTCGAATTAATTTTTGCTCAGCACGTCGAAGAATGTGATGATTGTGTTTGGTTGGACAATTGCAAACTCTTAAAATTAGCTCGCGAATACAAAGTCAAAATTCCGCGTTTTGTCGATCGCAAACAAAAATTTCCGGTGCACCAATTTGGTCAGTCACTAATTTTTGATAGCAAAAAATGTATTGATTGTGGACTGTGTGTCGAAATGTGTCATCGTCAAGGCGTTGATTTTCTCGAACGTCAAAAGAAAGGCAATTTTTTCCAAGTCGAGCCAAGTAAAGATCCCAAAAAAGATTGTATTTATTGCGGGCAATGTCTAGTCCATTGTCCCGTCGGAGCTTTTGAAGCGGTGGGAGAATTCGAAGCTATCGAAAAATTTTTAAAACAAAAAAATAAAGTCGTAGTTTTTCAATTTGCACCATCAGTTCGAGTCAGTATTGGTGAAGAATTTGGTCTGGAGCATGGCTCGATTGTAACCGATCAACTCGTGGGAGCGATTAAACAACTGGGTGTCAATTACGTTTTTGATGTCAGTGTCGCCGCTGATACGACAACCATCGAAGAAGCTGGTGAATTATTGGAACGTCTGAAAACTGGCAAGAATTTACCAATGTTTACCGCTTGCTGTCCAGGTTGGGTGCGCTATGTCGAATATTTTTTTCCAGAATTTATTCCGAATTTGACGACCGTGCGTTCACCGCAGATGATTATGGGTGGGTTAATCAAAACTTATTGGGCTAAGCAACAAAAAATCGATCCGAAAAATATTTATGTCGTTTCGGTGATGCCGTGTGTTGCCAAAAAAACTGAAATCGAGCGACCAGAATTAAAAATCAAAGGCATTAAGCCAGTCGATTATGTGATGACGACTCGCGAATTAGCTCGTCTTTTGAAAAAGAAAAATATCAATCTGACAAAAGTCAAAAAACAACCAGCCGATTGTCCACTCGGCGAGCCAACTGGAGCCGGAGTTATTTATGGAACGACTGGTGGAGTGATGGAATCGGCTTTGAGATCAGCCCTGTATCAATTGACGGGTAAAAAAATGGCTAAGCCAGATTTTAAAGCCGTCCGTGGCAACAAAGATATTAAAACGGCCGAAGTTAAAATTGCTGATAAAAAATTAAAAATCGCCGTGGTCAACGGCAATGGCAATGCTTATAAAATTTTGGATGAATTAAAACAAAATCCAAAAGCGTATGATTATATTGAGGTCATGGCCTGTCCGGGTGGTTGTATTGGTGGTGGTGGCCAGCCGATGCCAGTCGATGATGAGATTCGACAAAAAAGAATTAATTCTTTGTATGAAATTGATCAGAGTAAGAAAATACGCTTGGCCGAAGACAGCCCGATTATTCAATGTTTGTATCGAGACTTTTTGGTTAATAAAAAAGACGCGGAATTAATTTGTCATACACGATATTATAAACAGAAAAAGGGGAATCGGGTTTTGAAGGGTTGATTTGATAATAAATTCGCAATGCTTGACATTTTGTAAGAAATGTGGTATTCTTTTATGGAAATTGAGGGGGAGAACATTAAGCAAAAGGAGAAAGCCATAATGGAATCTAAATTTGCCTCTGCTGGCCTAACAGCTGGGCAGCTGGACGCCATCGTCGAGAAACTGGGCGGTTATGAAGGAGCCCTCAGCTTTTTAAGAGATGAAACTTTTGTTGTGGAGCCTGAGAGAAAATGGCGAGAGAAAGATGGCATTATCTATCTCAGTGTCACTTCCGATGGCGTGACTGGTATCGAGTGGATCAGGCGTCTCAAGAAGAAGGGTTTTAATGTCTGTATTCCCACAGAGGAAGTATTATCTTCATCGGGGTTTAAGCCAACCTCGGGCGTGACGACCGAAGTTGCGATTCTTAATAGCGAGCTATTTAAGGACAGCAATGATCGGATTGTCAAGGATGTTCGTGCCTTCGCGGCTGAGCGCAAGCTCGAAGCTCCGAACGCTGAAGTTGCCTGCCTCATTCGCGAGGCGTTCTCCGACAGGGAGATCATGGCGATGGGTCTCTGGTGGGTTCTTGTTATGCACAAACCTATTGAGGTTTCTGGTGAGTATGGTCCTAGTTTTATGTTGTTTAACGTTAGTCGCGAAGGCGTTGGTTCTTGGCTGAATGTGAATTATGACAAGCCTAGCGACTGGAAAACAACTGAACATGTTGGAGGGTTCGCTTTCGTTTCGTCTAGCTCTTAGCTTTTGTCCCTTGGATTCTTAGTTTAGCAAAACTTGGAGTCCGAGGGATTTTTTTTATCTCAAGATTGTCTTGAACTATGATTTGTCTGATTACTATGAAGACTATGATTTTTAAAAATAATGTTTTGATAAAAATTAACGTTGCTATCGGTTAAATAATATAGGTGTCATTCCGACCGAAGTTTTGGTAATCCAAAACGTAGCGGAAGAATCGCTTAAGCGTGGATTTGGTAAAGATAAGAATAAGAAAGTAAGTTTTATGATTTCGTGTTTTTAAAACACTTTAATAACAACCAACATTTGTATTTCTCTTTACTTTTTGAGACCAAAAAGTAACAAAAAGTCTTGGGGGTGGCAAATTCCCTCATCGCGTTGATTAATGTTCGCAATTCCTAGCCACAACGGTTGGGGTGCCACCCCCAAACCCCCGGGTGCTTCTAAAAATTTTAAAAAACAAAATTAAAACCAGTCCCCGAGCTTGTCGAGGGGTAAAAGCAGGTAAAGATCAAAACGACCCTTCGACAGGCTCAGGGACCGTCTTTTTTATTTAAACATTTATTCATTAAGTCATTTATTTAAAATTGTAAATTTAAAATTAGCCTATTTATTGGTAAGAAATTCCCAAATATGCTAAAATATAATCACTAAGATTAGTTTAATTTTTAAAACAATGATTTCAGAAAATGAGATTTTTTCTAAAATAATTCACATTATGCGTGACCGCGAGGTGGTCGGCGATAATGAATTTGAGGAGATTATGGACGAGGTAATTGACGAATACCAAGACAATGGATTAATTGTCGATGATGACAATGTCGAGCTTTCTCGAGAAGATTTACTAAGTCGCTGGGAAGAATACCAAAATAGACAAGAAGATTTAGAAAATTAATATAAATTTTATGGCTAAGTACAAAATTACACAGGATATTGCTAAATGTTTGGGTTGTGGTGCTTGCGGTTCGATTTGCGACAATTGGACACCAAATAACGATGGTAAATATGAACCAAAAGAAACTGAAATTGACGAAAAAGGTTGCAATCAGGCAGCAGCTGAAAACTGCCCAGTTCAATGTATAAAAATTGAAGAAATAAACTAATGTTTGAAGCTAGATTTCATGGTCGAGCCGGTCAGGGCGCTAAATTAGCGGCCCAGCTTTTGGCTGAATCAGCGATGCTTGAAGGGATGCGAATTCAGGCTTTTCCTGAATATGGTCCCGAAAGATCAGGTGCTCCTGTGGCCTCCTATGTTCGCCTAGACAAAGACGAAATCCGAGCGCATTATCCGATTACTTCGCCAGATGCGATTTTGGTTTTGGATCCGACATTGCTCGACGCGATTGATGTCGATGCTGGAGCTAAAAAGGATACAATTGTAATTATCAATTCGTCGAAGTCAACTCAAGAATTAAAATTGAAATATAAATTGGTCGGCAAAATTTATGCTTTTGATGCTTCCAAAATTGCCTTAGAAACAATCGGGGTGAATAAACCAAACACGATTTTATTGGCATTTTTACTCCAGCTTTCCAAGGTGGTCAAAATTGATTCACTCAATCAAATGGTTCGTGAAATTTTTGCAGACAAAAACAAACCAGAATTAGTCGAATCAAATCTGGCGGCAGTTGAAAAAGGTTATAATTATAAAGCAAATTAAATATGGCTGAGATTCTCAAAAAATCAAAAGACTTAAAAATCGGTGCAGTTTTGACGCAGAAAGAAAATAGCAGTTTGGGATACAAAACCGGAACTTGGAAAACTTTTAAACCAGTGATTGATGAAAAAACTTGTATCAATTGTATGCGTTGTGTGCATTATTGCCCGGAAAGTTGTATCGCAATCAAAGATGATAAACGCGGTCAGATTAATTTAGACTATTGCAAAGGCTGTGGAATTTGTTCAAAAGTTTGTCCAGTCAAAGCAATCAAAATGATCAAAGAAGAAGAATAAATATGTTTAATCAAGAATCAAAAAAATATAAACTCAAAGCCCTGATGGGTGGAGCGGCGGTCGCCGAGGCGATGCGTCAGATCAATCCTGAGGTTTTTTGTGCTTATCCAATCACGCCCCAGACGCCAATTATCGAAACTTTTACCAAGCTCAAAGCCGATGGGGAAGTCGATAGTGAAGTGGTTTTGGTGGAATCTGAACACTCGGCCCTGAGCGCCGTCTTTGGGGCTTCAGCCGCGGGTGTCAGAGCAATGACAGCTACAGCCTCGCAAGGCTTGGCGTTGATGGCTGAAATCCTTTGGGCGGTCTCGGGGACACGTTTGCCGGTCGTGATGGCGGTGGCAGGGCGAGCCCTTTCGTCGCCAATCAATGTCCACGGTGATCATTCAGATTCGATTGGTTTTCGTGATGCCGGCTGGATCCAGCTTTATTCGGAAACCGCTCAGGAAGCTTATGAAAATACTTTATTAGCGATTCGCCTGGCCGAAGATGAAAAAGTCCGCACGCCAGCGATGGTGATGCTCGATGGATTTTTTACTTCGCACAATGTCGAAGATGTCAAAATTTGGCAAGACGATTTGGTTAAAAAATTCTTGGGTCAGTGCAAAACTAATTTTCCATTGTTTGATACCCAAAATCCAACTAGCTATGGGCCACTAGCTTTGCCGAATTATTATTTTGAATTCAAAGCTCAACAACAAGAAGCGATGAAAAATGTCGTGCCAGTTTTCAAAAAAATTGGAGCCGAATTCAAAAAAATTACCGGCAAAAATTATGATTTGTTTGAAGAATACAAAACCAAAGATGCTGATTACGTAATTATTGCGATGGGCTCGAGCTGTGGCACAATTAAAAATGTTGTCGACGATTTACGCAAAGAAGGCAAAAAAGTTGGCCTGCTAAAAATTATTTTGTATCGACCATTTCCATATCAACAAATCGCCAAAATTTTAACTGGCAAAAAAGGTGTCGCCGTTTTGGACCGAGCTTTTTCATTTGGAGCTGAGGGCGCGCTCTATACCGATGTCAAATCAGCCTTGTATGATTTAGTCAAAAGGCCGGCTTTGCAAAGTTATGTTTATGGACTAGGTGGTCGAGATTTTTATGACACTGACGCCAAAGCAATTTTTAAAGATCTGATTGCTGGCAAAACAAATACGCAAGAAAAATATATTGGTTTAAGAAAATAACATGGATTTAAAAACATTAACAAAAATAATCAAACAGCAAAATCGCTTGGTCTCGGGTCATCGAACTTGTGCGGGTTGTGGTATTCCAATTATCGCTCGGACAGTGATGGCGGCTTGCGAAGCGGATTTGATCGTGGCTAATGCGACTTCGTGTGCCGAAGTAACTTCGACGATTTATCCATACACTTCATGGAATGTTCCATGGGTTCACAATGCTTTTGAAAATGTCGCCGCCACAATTTCTGGTGTCGAAGCGGCTTATCAGAATTTGAAAAAAACTGGCAAATTAAAAAAGGAAATTAAATTTTTAGCTTTGGCTGGTGATGGCGGAACTTATGACATTGGTTTACAGGCACTTTCGGGAGCAATGGAAAGGGGACACGACTTTGTTTATGTTTGCTATGACAATGAAGGCTACATGAACACTGGTGGTCAAAGATCTTCGGCGACACCCGAAGGAGCCAATACGACGACGACGCCGATCGGTAAAAATTCTCAAGGCAAAACTCAACCTCGCAAAGATATTGTCAAAATTGCGGCGGCTCACAATATTCCATATATCGCACAGTCGGCGGTGCATGATTGGTTAGACCTCTACACCAAAGCTAAAAAAGCTTTTGAAACTCCTGGTCCAGCTTTTCTCAACGTTCTGATGCCGTGCACGTTGAACTGGAAATTTGAGCCGAGCCTAACTCCAGAAATTTCTAAGC
>JBAYNP010000039.1:0-8021 GCA_041678785.1 Patescibacteria group bacterium
AGCCAAAGCTCCAGTAGCTGTTACTTTTAAGATAACAGTTTCATCGGTAGCGGCTGATGTAAACTCTGCCAAAGTACCAGTAGAAGTTGCCGTGCCAGTGTGATTGACATAGAGCATTCTTCCCGCACCAGTCAAAGATGTTCCAGTCGTGCCAGATTCAATATTGACCATTATACCAGTCGTTAAAGCGGTGGTTCCAACAATGTTTACTGCTTTACCAGTTGTTAAACCAGCGACAGGGATATACAGAACAGTTCCAGTAGTTAAACCAGAAGCGGTCAACGTCATAAAAGACGAAGTCGTATTTCCAGTGAAGACACCAGAACCAGCGATAACTACAGCAGAAGCGGAAGTAGCGGTGTCGTTAGTTACTGTTAAAGCCGCTCCGTCTGTAGCATAAGTTACAGCTAACGAACCAGCTGAAATAACAGCATTACCTGCGGTTAAGGTTAAAGAAGTTGAACCTGCGTCACCAGCGAAGACAGCTTTATTGGCAGTCATATCACCGGCCTTAGAAAAATGCCAAGTATCAGATGTTCCTTCAATATCGTAACCAGTACCAGCGTTGGTAATTTGAATAATTTGACCAGAGCCAGCACCAGTGTTGGTTAAAGTCATTACATCGTTATTACCAGAGTTTCTATCAATAGTTAAACTCGCTAAAGCTCCAAGCTGTAAGGCTTGGTCGCCTTGAAAAATAGCGTCAAGAGAGGGGGCAGAACTTCCACCACCAGCGGCTCCTAACGTTGTAGAAGTAGTTGTACTTCTAAAAATAAGCTCACCAGAGTCATTAACATATAAACCGTAAGAAGCATCTCCAAACGGGTTAGATGACCTTGTAGAGCCAAACTGCAATAATCCATCCTTTAACTTGATGTTACGGGGAGTAGAAAATTGCTTTCCTTTTGAACTAGCCATATTTTCGTCAAGGGTTGGTTGAATAGATAAATCATTTTTGATTATCCCACTATTAGCCAACCCTTATAAATAAAGTGAATTAAACTTAACCATCAAGCCAGTTATTTGGCTAATATTAGCTAAGTAGTTGAACTATCTCCCGCGGAGGCGACAAAACATCTCGCCACATCATTATGCCCTAAAGCACATAAAGAGTGACCAAACCAAGACAACTGTCTGTTGTAAGGATTAACGTGAACAGGGTCAACGTTGTTTCCTTCTGATTCAATGAATTGGAAACCTTCGCTGTCAGTTAAAGCACGAGAGCTATCGAACATATACCAGTAAGCGTCTGATGTTAAATAGTCCAGTTCAATAATCTTGAACGGAGGAACACCGGCACCGTCATTGTCAAAGCTCTCTGGTATTTTACCGTTCTTAATTGCGGCAAGTATTTCCTTTGCTTTAAAAGAAACGCTTGAACCCTTTTTACAAACTAAGGTGTCAAGGTTAGCAGGATATGGATTACCACGAGGGTCAACCATTAAGGAAGCCGTGCGGATAGCCGCTTTATAACCAGCGTAGTCAAACGGTAAAGAATAAGTAGTTCCGTCATATACGACGTTGTTCATATTCGTACCGCCGTCTTCACGGGTATGGGCGGTTGTAAACGCTTCTAAGCTATCACCACCAGTGATAGTAATAGTCTTGTTACCGCTGAGTAAATCATAATGAGTATAAGTAGCATCAAAACCATTAACTAATCTTTCAGCCGCTAGTTTTTCTTTCTTGCGGTTTAGAGAGTTGTTAATTGACTTCACGATGTTGGAAACATCACGTTTCTTAATCGCAAATTTCCAGCTGATGTAAGAAAACGGAGCTTCAATATCAATCTGCTCTTGGGTGTAAGTCTTTTTGTAAGTTTCAATCGGGACATCTTTCTTAATATTAGCATTTTCAGCTGTGAAAGACGCTTCGGAAAGACCGGAAATACCGGCATCTTTGTCATAATAATCAGTCGTAGTTCTGAAGTTCATAAACTTCTTTAACTGAAGTTCGGGAGTAGATTCTTTTAGAAAATACTTCTGTACGGATTTATCAATGGCGTTAGCACCTGATAATACGTTAAATGGTACTGCCTGAGGCATATAATTAAAGTTAGTTAATTAAGAATCTACGAAATCTGACGGACAAACTGCCCGATGATTTTCTTATCCGCTGCCGCTCCGACCACCCCAGTTTGCATAAACACAGGGTTAGTGACATCGTCTGTGCCAGTGTTATTGACTGTGTTTGAATCAGTCAACGCCATCAGCATATAATTGTGCGCAACATTAGAGTTGTTAGTTGTCTGCGCGAAATACTCTGCGTCGTAATCAATCGGCTCAACATAAGCGACAGTTGCGACACCATCAGTAGCTTTGGTAACAATACCACCGCCATTGGTGAATAAATTAGGAGTAGCAGAAGAAGTAGCCGCGATAAGAGTACCAGCAGTCGTTGAACGCATCAGAACATCTCCGACAGCGTAAGCAACAGCACCGATAACTCTTTCTTTGGCTTCTATTTCTTTTCCACCTACTCTCTGAAAACCTGTAAAGGCCATATAAGTAAATATTATTGAATAAAGTCGTTGACTTCATCCTCATCAAATCCTTCAAATACCAACCCCGGATGGTTAGAAGAAACAAACTTTTGACTTCTACCAACCGCGACTGGTTTATTAGACTTACCGGATGAAGCTTCCTTAGAGCTTCCTGATGTTCCGGCTGAAACGCTTTTAACTTTTTGTCTTTGGGCTTCAATCTTTCCTTTATCAGACACCTCACCAAGTTCCTCTTTCACATCTCTATCCACCTTTTCAAATATGGATTTAAGTTGTTTAGAGTTTTTACCTGCTAAGATATAGTCTGATTTAAGGATTGAATTAAATTTGCCCCAATACAAATCACCTTTGTCTTTTTCGGGAGAATATTCAGGATGTTCTTCTATGAAAACGGATAAAGTATTATTAGCCATTTCCTTATAAGTATCACCCTTTTTGATAAAACCTTTCTTAGCTCCGATAATATCAAACGCTTTATCAAGAGTATTAATACTATCTTCTTCATAGCCAAGTTCTTTTAACTCGGCGTCATAGTCACGTTCGTCAAGTTTTGTTTTATCACCCTTAAAAAGATTCTCCGACTCCTTTTCTCGTCTTTCTCGCTTTAAGCGAGTGACTTCAAGTCGCAAGGCCTTTTCTCTCGGCGTTTCGCCATCAACTTCTTTCAACTCTACGGTTTTTGCCTTAGAAGATTCGGCAGATTCTTCCTCAGATGTTTCAATTTCCTCAGTTTCCTCGTCGTCTGATTCTTCTGACTCTTCGTCATTAGTTTCCTCAGACTCTTCGGTTTCCTCGTTGTCTTTTGATTCAAGAGAGCGAGACTTGTCATCTACTATGACTTCTCCAGCCTCCTCTGCTTCCTCAAAAGCCGCTATGTCATCTTCGGTTAAATCATCTTTTACTTCTTTGATATTTGCCATACAATTATTATTTTACTTCCCAAAGGATAGGAAGAGGTTATATAAATAAATTATAAATAAAAAGGAACACTTTTTAGGCGTTCCCTTTATAGCACACGAAACGGACGCCTATCTATTTTGAGTGCTGAATTCTAACACTCAAATCTAATTAGGCGTCCTGTTATAAATGTTCTAACTACTACCGATTATACCACACTTTATCAACTAATCAAATTATTGTTTTAGAAGCCAATCAAGTGAAACTAGGTGCTTCGGCTCAATGCTAACATCAGCTAATTCGCTAATATTAATCTCAGGGACTTCAACTGTAATATCTTGGTCTAGCAAAGCATTGATTTCATCACTGAATTTCTTAGCGTTATCTTCATCTTTAAACTTGAATTGGTTAGTATCCTTGCCTTCTTCATCTTTAATCTGCTCGGCATAATCGGCTAACATCTCATTGCGTTTCTTATTATATTCTTCTAATTCTGGGTTACTCTTTTTAACGAATAGAGATATTTTATAAGCCGCGACTACTGGGAGTTTTAGCCCCATAATTACACCTAAAGATTCAACACCATCTACTAATTGTTTTAATTTCATATTTGTATTATTTAATTTATTTATTAATTTATCTTTTTTTAATTGTTTAATTATTTTATTAAACATATATTAATTTTTAAGTCTAATCCGACGCTCATATTTAAGGTTACTTGCGACGAGAATACACCACTCCTTAATACTCCCTAAAATATTGTTTGAATCTACCTTTTTGCTTCTTAAGTCTTGCTTATACAAAGCACGATAAGCTTCGTTGGTGTTAGACATATTCATCGGCACTTCAATGGTAAAGATATTGTTATTGACATCATACCAAGCTTTAAATCCGTCCGTAATGTCAAAGTAATACTCAAATATCTCTTTCTGCTTAGGTGATAAATCAACGATGGATTCCTCAGTCTTTTCTTCTACTGGGGCTAAGGGAGCGACTGGCTCGTCTTTATTGACTATCTTTTCCAAGATACCCAAGATACTGTCGTTTTGTTTTCTTACCTCTTGCTTGAAATCGTCAAGCTCTTGTTTAAGGTCGGACTGGATAGGCGGGTCTAATACTGCTGTTTTAGCAAGTTTAGCCTTTGCTCTACCCTCGGCCATTTTTTTCTTAAGTTCTTCGGTCATAAATTTACTCTTTTGTTTTACTTGTTTGAGATACAAGATTATGAATTAGTATATATTAAACTGCCTTATAGTTTACTCTTAGCTTCTTCTTCCTTAACCATCAGGTCTTTATTATTTTTTAACCATTCGTCATACTCGTCAGCGGGCAACGGGTACTCAATGAAGAATTTTATCTCTCCGCCTGCTGGGATTGCTTCTCGTGTCTGTACCATAACCGCTTTCTTTATCATCACCATCTCTCTGCCCTTAACATTTAGGCATTTATCCATCTCCTCATCATCAGCGAATAACACAAGTAAGTTATACAAATCGCTTCTATCTATCTCGGCTGATTTACCGTCAATAGTAATCTTAACTTTTTTACACGGAACAACATTAGGCTTATAATTTGCTTCAATTTTTACTCCATTATACTCAAACTTATTATAGCGCTGTGTCATATTATTGGTAATGTCGTGCCTCAGAATCGGCGACCTTAAAGAAATTTCTTAAATGTTCAACTCCGCCCTCGCTATGCGCTCTCTGCCAGATTGTTTCAAACTCATTATTTCTTTTCATACTGCCAGATAGGTCAATTCCTGCTATGTATTCTTCAAGTAGTTTTTCTAATACCTCCCACTCTGGTTGTGTCTGTAAACTTTGTAAAGATTTTCTGTCGCTATTGGTCATAATGATTGTGTAGCTTTTGTTTCAGCTCCTTTCATACTTCCCATAATCTTTCTTAACGGATTGCTAATATCACTAGGGGGAACGACTGTCTGACCACCTTGCCCACCACTAGAAGCACCCTGTGAGGCCACAGAATCCTCACCTTGAGCGTTTTGGTCTATAAACAGCTGATTCTCTGGTTTAGCTTTCTCGGCGGCTTCTTGTTGTGCCATCTCGGCGGCTTTCTCCTGTTCAAGTTTCTCTGGGTTAGCGACTAGGTCAAGCATATCTTTAAATACCCAATTTTCAGGTTTCTCATCTTGTATTTCTAAGATTTCCTTTAAGGGATAATAAAGAGCTAAGGCCACTTCCTTGCCACCGACAGGGGCATACATCTCGCCAGTCTTTACGTCTAAATGTTGATAGAATAGCGAAGCCATTTGTTGAACGACCGGACTGACTACATTGTAAAGTTCTAGTTTTCTCTGACGTTCTAACTCAGGGTTAGGGCTGACGATGGACTTAGCTTTAACAGTAATCTTACCTTCCCATTTTAAGTTATCCATTGATATTCCTTCACCTAAACGGAAGAATCTATTTTCAGGGCTTTCAACTAAAGACCCGTCCCTATCTTCTTCAAGTCCAAGCTCAATCTCAGGGAAGAAGTTAGCTTCAATCTTGCCGTCTGGTTTTGTTTCTTGACTATTCGCCTTGCCGTTTTCTTTCTCGTATTCTTCTAGTTCCTTAGCACCAACGAAAGTCTTAACCTCTGGGATAGAATAAACTTGATTCATCCAAGACAGAGTAATATAAGCGTCTTGCTCTATGGCCTTAGCGATGTTTAACAACGGGATATTTAAGCGTTTAAGAGCAGAGTCTTTGGCGTGTAGTGTTTCTCCTAAAGTCTTACCGACTAAATTGCCCTCTAGGGTCTTAGTGATACCAGTTGCTTCATCCATATCTTCGTTGAGATGAGCAGTTGCTTCCCACCCTCTGGGGTCATACTGAATTTTAATCTGGTCAATAGTTGTCCCGGCTTGCTTCTGTATCATCTTATCAGGAGAGATATGAATTTCGTTCTCTCCGTTTATCGGTGTGCCAGTAAAGAATATCATCGGGTAAAGAGCCATAGTCAACTGGTCTATGGTCATATTCTTAAAGCGGTCATACATCACCTTGTTATTCTTTAAGAGTTCAAACAGTCCGATACCATAGATAGTTCTAGGGTCACGCATCAGCCAATAAGCAAACCATAGAGTCAACTTGCCGTCATCATTAGGCAAAGGAGAGTAATAAAGTATAGTCTTAGTCTGAGGTATCCAAATAGCATAAAGGTCTTTCTTTTTACTCTCATAGAACCCGACTGTAATCATATCATCACGGGTCTTAGTGGCAGAGTTTACTCCGTTAGCGTCGGTGTTAAGTGAACCGCCTTTAACTGTTTCGCTGTTCTTATACATCCCGAACTCTTCTCTGAAATCTTCTAACGAGTAGTCTTTCTCGTAATACCAGTCATTAATTGAATACGGGTCGGTTAGATTAGCTTTGTCATCAATCCAAGTGCGGTATAGGTCTAATTTCTCTCTGTAAATATCATTAAATTCTACAATCTCAACTTCTTTATACTTATTCTTTTCAGGGTTCTCGGTGTCAATTACTTCTAAAATCTCTTTCTTTCTTTTAAGCAGTCTAGGCAGGGTATGCCCGACAGCAAAGCCATACTTAGCGAGGTCAAAAGTAAAGGCCTTTAATACTTCAATGCTGTTGTTAATCTCCCAGTTTCTTTTAAGTAGTGCCTTAGCGACCGCTGTTCTTTTCTTATACTTCTCGCAAGAAGCCTTTAGGATAGACTCAGGGTTCTGGTCTATTAAAACAGATAAAGCGGTCTGTACCTTTATCAATAGTGTCGGCTCTGATATTGTTGACCGCCAGTTAGCTTTACCGTAATCATCCAAATTAATTATAGAAGATGACGAAGATGCTCCACCAGTCCCCACTCCGTCCTCATTAGCGACAGTAATAAGAGTTTCTGCTCCGTTCTTATTGTTTGAGTAAATATCTCTAGGGGCGTATTCTCTGTCAGCTTGTTTCATTAACTCCTCAAAGTTAAAGCCATTAAGAATATCTAGCTTAGTTTGTTTAAGCACTTCCGTTCGCTTCTCTAAAAACAAAGCCAGCTTGCTTTCCTTTGGGTCAGCTTGGTATGTTTTTACTACCACCTCCTCATTTAAGTTTTTGACATCCATAAATCAAGTGGCGTCCTTGATTTGTATTATATATAATCCGATTGTTTTATTTCACTCTTTTCTCGTTTCCTAGATTCAAGCCGTTCCATTATGCGTTCTTCCACCGTTCTAGGGGCTGTCAGAGGCCGTGTAAGCTCACTAGGAGCGTTTTCTCTCACATAATGGCATATACCAACAGAAATTACCTCATCATCGTGTTTGCCCTCTGCGGCTTCAGGTCGGCCTAAATCGTTCTTAATAAAAGTTAGACACTCTTTTAGGAAACCATCAGTCCATATCCCATATTTAGTGTTAAACTCAACCTGTAAATTATCAAGCATTACTTTTCTTCCTTGCGCTCCTACTCCTGTGTGATAACCCAACTGTTTACTTACGGCGTGAGTGATGTCGTCTATCTTCTCTCGCCAGTAAAGGTTAGGATACTTGTGCTTCTCGTAAAGTTCAGTCAGCACCCATAAGCCAGAATTACTCTCAACCGCTAGGTATGCTCTATTATACCATAACCCAATATTGTTTAAAAACTCGGCATAATCGTCTGGCCTG
>JBAYNP010000040.1:0-7944 GCA_041678785.1 Patescibacteria group bacterium
TACCACCTTGGCAAGGCAAAATCAATTCCGCCAGTTTTAACGAACTTAAAAAAACTTGTCAAAAATTGAATATTCCGCTCAAAAAACTAACGCTGACAGAAAATTTCAAAAGTTTGGTTGTTAAATATTTTTTGGATGAACTAAAAAACGGTCGCACTCCCAATCCGTGTGTTTTTTGCAATCGCCATTTCAAATTTGCCGAGCTTTTTAAGTTTGCCAAAATCAATAAAATCAAATACGTCGCCACCGGCCATTACGCTAAGATCAAACGCAATCCGCTTACTAAAAAATTCGAACTGTGTCGTGCCAAAGATCAGGATAAAGATCAAACTTATTATTTATCGTCACTCAAAAATTCTTGGCTCAAAAATATTATTTTTCCACTCGGCGATTTGACCAAAACCGAAGTTTATCAGCTAGCCAAAGAACAAGGCTTAAAATTTTTATTGACCAAACCTCAAAGCCAAGACTTTTGTTATTTACAAAATTCTAGTCTGACCGATTTTCTCGCCCAAGAAATCAAAGCTAAGCCAGGCGACATCGTCGATACTAACAATTTGGTTCTAGGCAAACATCCAGGACTTTTTAATTATACTCTCGGCCAACGCAAAGGTTTGAATTTGCCAGGCGGTCCCTGGTTTGTAATTCGAAAAAACGAAAAACTAAATCAGCTCGTGATTAGTAAAAACGAACAGGACACTTTTTCTAAGCTCGCCAATCTAAAAAATCTAAATTTTGTTTCTGGTCAAGTTTTAACCACACCAACCAAGGTAATGGCAAAAGTCCGCTACCGCCAAGATCTGATTCCTGCCGTTATCAAACCGCTTTCAAAAACCAAAGCTCAAATTATTTTTAAAAATCCTGTCCGCTCAATTACGTCAGGACAATTTTGTGTTTTTTATCAAAAAGATAAGTGTGTCGGACAAGGGGTGATTGAATAAGAATTAGATTTAAGCTATTATTCATATACTAATAAATTAGACGTCTTTTACTTTTTTAATTTTAATAAAATGGAAACTGCAACGTGGATAATGGCAATTTGCTCTATAATTGCCATAATTATTTCAATAATAGGAATACTAATGTCAAATAAGGCAATAAATATTTCAAATAAGGCAACAACAATATCAAACGAAACAAAAACTGAAATTACTCAATTAATAACTAGGGTAGAAAAATTAAGTGTGGGACCAAATCTTACTAACAACAAAGTGATTGGCTGTGGAGGTGACGGAATTGCCATATACCACAATGACCAATCTAATTAAACTAAATATAATGAATCTACACAATCTGTGTGTTTATTCTAAATCAAGACTGGCATTGGCTCCACCGATTGCGATTGGCGGAATTTTGGTGGTGCTATAATATACAATTTTGATATCAAAAAAACACTCCACGTAGAAGTGTTTTTTATTTTTGAAAAAATATTTTAACTTTTAGACGTCATTGCCTGAATATGACAAGTTAAAACTTTTATTTATCAATGGAAAGTCGGGCACGATATTGCCTTTAACGGCATAGGGCACTGCTGTCCAATTTAATAATGACGGATCACGAACATCGACACGACTAATTTGACCGTCTTTATCGGTCGCTACAAAATAAACAATATCGCCTCGCCAGCCTTCAGTAATTCCAATCGCGTAGGCATTGGCAGCTAATTTCAAATTTTCGACTGGATTTTTTTCAATTGATTCTGGTAAATTTTTTAAAACCTTTTCAATCATTTCAAAAGACGCTCGAGCTTCTTTGATTCTCACCCAAAAACGCGCATAAACATCGCTGCCAGTTTCGGTTTGAATTTTAAAATCAACTTTATCATAGGCGGCATAAGGGTAATCCGTGCGAACATCAAAGCTGATTCCGCAAGCCCGGGCGGCTACACCGACGACACCATGATCACTGGCAATTTCTTTTTCGAGTAGCCCAGTTTTTTTCAAACGATTCAAGAGCGAATGGCTATTTTCGGCAATTTCGATAACTTCATCAAAATCTTTTTTGATTGCCTCTAATTCTGGAATTAAGTCGGCGGCTAGCTTTTTTGAAATGTCAGCCAGAATGTCACCGAAAGTATTCACGCCTCTGAAAAAACGACTGCCGGTCAGGCGTTCATTGATTTGCATTATGACTTCACGTACACGGGCACCATTGGCACCACCAAAGTTGAAACCAGCATCAAGCATAATTGCTCCGATATCGCCAAAATGATTTGCCAAGCGCTCCAATTCAGAAAATAAAACTCGTAAATATTTTGTGCGCTCAGAAATTTTCAACTCCGCCAAATTTTCAATTACCTGGCAAAAAGCCAGTGAATGACTAAAGGTGCTATCACCAGAAATCTTTTCAGATAATTTTAATTTGTCAGCTAATGTCAAAGTTTCAAATAATTTTTCGCTGCCTTTGTGAACACAACCCAGCTGTGCCTGCAATAACAAAATTTCTTCACCCAAGACACTAAAGCGAAAATAACCCGGCTCGATAATTCCAGCATGAACAGGTCCAACCGGAATTTCATAAACGCCTTCGCCCTGAAAAACCGAAAAATAATCTGGATGCGTGGCTGTGGCAACTTTTTGATTCCAGGCAAAATCTTTTCGCAACGGATAAATTCCGTCTGGCCAATTTTCTTGTAAAATTACTGGCAAAGTATTCAAATTTCCAATTGGTTCGAGACCAAAAAACGTCTTTATTTTTCTTTCAAAAATTGAAGCTTCGTGAAGTTTACTGCTAATCGAAGGAAAACTTTCGGTTTTTAATTTTAAATATGGCACCAGAAAATAATTTTGCTTTGGCACCCCAAAAACATAAAAAATTTTGAAGCCTTCACCGACTTGTCGTTCATCAGTCGCCGTAATTAATTTTAACGGCAAACCACAATCATTATGCAAGCCGTCGCAAAGTTCTAAAATTTCGTCTTCGGAAATTTCAAAACTAACCATTCCATTTTCAGGTATGAGTTTTAACCCCGCTGGTAAATATTTGGCTAAATTATCTAGATTCATATTATTGGGCAACTGCTAAATTGATTAGGGTTTTGAGCTGATCGGGCAAAAATAAACTGAGACCAACAAAAATTATTACTAAAATAATAATCGGCACATATGTCCAAGCATTAGCTTCACCGACCGGAATATCTGCTGATTTTTTGCCCAAAATCATCGCTGAAATTTGTTTCAAAAAGCCTGCAAAAACGAGAATTAAAGCAAAAATAGCTATGCAGACCAAAACTGGATGCGCCTTAATTCCAGCTGAAAAAACATAAAACTCGGTGAAAAAAATCCCAAAAGGTGGCAAGCCGACAATCGCCAAAAAGCCAACGATAAACAAACGCCCAGTCACTGGCAAAGCTTGCAAAGCACCTGAAACATTTTTAATTTTGGTCGAGCCATATTTTAGAAAAATATTGCCCGCTGACAAAAACAAAATTGTTTTAGCTAACCCATGATAGAAAATATGAAGTAGCGCTGCAAACTGACCAAACCCACCAAAACCAAAACCCAAAGCAGCAATGCCCATATGTTCAATGCTCGAATAAGCCAGTAGGCGTTTGTAATTTTTTTGTCTTAGAATTATCAACGCCGAAACGATGATCGATAAAATTCCAAAAAATATCAAAAGTGATTGTGAAAAATTCTGCCCGACGGCAATATCAACGACTGCTTTAAATTTTAGAATTAAAAAGAAGGCCACCGACAACAAAACACCCGACAAAAGACTACTGACTGGCACAGGGGCTTTGCTGTGAGCATCTGGTAACCACGTATGCATAGGGACGAGACCCATTTTAGTACCATAACCCAGCAAAACAAAAATAAAAGCTAGTTTGGCGATATTGGGATCCATATTTTTGGCATTATCCAAAATCATTTGCCAGCTCAACCACGCGTTTGTCCCAACACCTTTTAGAGCCAAGGCAACAAACAACATCGTGCCCAAAAATCCCAGCAATAAGCCGACCGAATTCACGATCAAATATTTCCAAGCAGCTTCAATGGCAGTTGGTTTTTTGTAAAAACAAATTAAAAACGCTGTCGATAAAGTCGTCGCTTCGATTGCAATCCAAGCCAACACCGGATTATTGGCTGAAATCGCCACAAACATCGCCAGCAAAAACAAATGCGTTAGGATATAAAAAATTCTAATTTGTGAAACCGTAATAATTCCCTTGGCCATTTCAACTCGCAAATAACCAATCGAATAGAGTGAGGCGGTCGACCCAATCAAAGCAATTAGACAGAAAAATAAAACGCCGATTGCATTCAAAGAAAACAATGGCTCAAAATTAATTTGTCCCCAAGTGATAAAACTAAAGAAAACATAGCCGGCCGTTATTAGTTCGATGATTGCTGAAAAAATAACAATTTTTTCCAGCCGACGAATGTTTTTCCCAAGATAAAAAGAACACACGGTGGCTAAGAGTAGGGTTAAAATTATAATAAAAATAGGCATAAAATTATTCTTCTTTTAATTCTTTAAGTGTACTAACATCCAAAGTTCCAAATTTTTTATAAATCATCGATAAGAAAAGTACAGCAATAATTACCCAGACAGCAATATCAAAACTAATCCCGATATCCAAGCCAGGAACTTGTTCGACTTTCAGAAAAGACGTCAAAGCCACAATCCCATTTTCCAAAGACAAAATGCCAATAATCTGTGATAAAGCTCCACGACGATTGATAATTAAAAAAATTGAGCTAAAAATTGTCGCTAAGGCTAACGGAACAACGTTCATATTTTCTCCAGCAAAAATCAACAGTGATTGAAAAATATTTTGATAAGCCAAGCCAAACAAAAGCGCCAAAACAATCAACGTCAACGGCAAACTCAGATAAGTGTTGGCTGAAAAAGTTAACTCATGTCGATTGATCAGTCGCAAGAAAAAGAAAGGGGCTAAAATTACTTTGATTATCAAAGTTAATAAAGCCGCCAACATCAAAAGAATACTGCCTTTGTCGAGTGCTGGTACAAAAAGTAAGAGAGCTACTGCCAAAGATTGAAAAATATAAAACAAAACGCAGGCTGTGTTTTTTCTAGTTAAATGCATCCCAATTACTGACAAAAAAACAACTAGGCCAACCGCGTAAGAAAAATGTAACAAAAGCTGGGTCATATTCGCAAAGAAATAATTAAGATGATTGCCAGGGCATTAAGAATAAACGCGGTAAACAATAAATCTGGCAAACGAAAAAATCTAAACTTGGCTAGACTGGATTCCAACACCGCCACAAAAACTCCAATCAGCAAAACCTTTAACACAAAGATTGCTAAATAAATCATCATCCCCAGAATCCCAGTTCCAAAAGACAGACCAAATGGCAAAAACAAACTCGCCGCCAAAGCCACAAAAATAAATAATTTATTGTACGCCGACCACTCGACCAAGGCCAATCTTTTGCCAGAATATTCCAAAATCATTGCCTCATGAACCATCGTTAATTCCAAGTGTGTCGAAGGATTATCAAAAGGGTAGCGACTATTTTCAACCAACAAGCAAATTACAAAACTAATCGCTACTAAAATAATCGGAAATAAAAAGAAAACCGATGTCGAAGAAATAAAATCAGCCATTGCCGTCAGATTGGTCGTTTTAGCCACAATCGCCAGCACTAAAAACGAAAAGACCAATCCGCCCTCGGCCAATGAGGCTAAAGTCATTTCACGACTCGAACCAAAACCACCAAAAGCACTCCCGACATCGAGCCCAGCTAAGGCCAAGAAAAAAGTTCCAATCGCTAGGGTATAAACAATCAGTAAAAAATCACCAAGATATGGAAAATCAATTTGTCCTAAAATTGGCAAATTGATTATTAAAAAGATTGTCAGACTAAAAAGTAAATATGGCGAAAACTTAAAAATCCAAGAAGCATCCTGACTAATAATTTCATCCTTATGAAAAAGCTTCCATAAATCACGATAAGGCTGTAAAAAACTAATACCTTGTCGATTTTGCAAACGCGCCTTGATCTTCTTGATAACACCAATTAAAAGCGGCGAAAGCCCCAGCATTAAAATTATTTGTATTATCCAAACTAAAATTATCATACTTATCTTAAGGTTATCAATAATAAAACAATCAGGGTTAGAAAAACGTATAAAATATAGGCGTTAACATTCCCGTTTTGAATTTTTTTAGTCACCTCTGACAGCCAATAACTTATTTTCTTTAATGGGGCGTAAAAATGTTGCTGATAGCTATCGTGTCGACCAAGATCGACTGACTGCCTCTTTGGAAAATAACGCATTTCATCATCATGATATTCGACAGTTGTTTGTCTGGTTGGTTTTAAAACCCCTTGAAAAATAGTTACGATTGAACGCGAAAAACCTGTTGCCGTAATTTCCATTCTTGGTTTTAGGTCATTGCCGCAATCCCAAGTACGACCACTTTGAACTTTATTTTTTCGACTAATTAGATAAACCGCCCCAATCGTAATTAATAAGGCCAAAAGTAGGCCCCCAAAAATTACTGGCGCTGAAACTACTGACCAATCACTGGCAACTCGTAAATTATTAAAATTAAAAATTGAATCTATGCTCGCACCCGATAAATTTTTTAATCCGATGGTTGTTTTTAATAATAAATTAGAAATTGTCCCTGAAAAAATGCCAAAAATCAAAGTTAGCCCTGCCAAAAATCCCATTCCAAAAAGCATTGAGGAACCAACTTCTTTAGCATGCTCAGCTTCTTCGCTTCTTGGACGAGCCAAAAAGCTAATTCCAAACGCTTTGACAAAACAAGCAGCCGCCAAGGCACTAGTTAAAACTAAAAATCCAGCCGAGATCAAAAATAACAAACTTAGCGAACCACCTAAATTTATTCCCGCGAACAAAGATTGAAAACAAAGCCATTCGCTAAAAAAGCCGTTAAACGGTGGCAAAGCTGAAATCGCCAGAGAACCAATCAAAAAATAAAGTGCGGTCTGAGGCATTCTTTTAATCAAACCGCCATATTCTTCCATATTTCTGGTATGAGTCGCATTGATAACCGAACCAGCACCCAAAAACAATAGGGCTTTGAAGATCCCGTGATTGATTACATGAAAAAGTGACGCGACTAAAGCCACCGCCGCTAAACCCTTTAACCCAAGAGTAATAAAAATTAAACCCGAACCCAAACCTAATAAAATTATGCCGATATTTTCAATACTATGATAAGCCAATAAGCGCTTGATATCATGTTCAGCCAAAGCATTTAAAACGCCTAGTAAAGCCGATGCGGCTCCAAGAATCAAAACAACAACGCCCATCCACAAAGGAAGATTTGGCAAAACGTCGACAAAAAGTCGAAACAACATATAAATCCCCATTTTTATCATTACTCCCGACATAATCGCTGAGACGTGCGATGGCGCTGCTGGATGAGCTTCGGGTAACCAAATATGTAGCGGGATAATTCCAGCCTTCATTCCAAACCCAAGCAAAGACGTTATAAAAATTAACACCAGAATTGACGCTGGAATTTGCCCAGCAACTGCCGAAATGGCTGAAAAATCAGACAACCCAGTATATTTATTAAGTAATAAAAACGCGATCAAAATAAAGGCTGTCCCCACATGAGTCATCAAAAAATAAATAAATCCCGCTTTGATATTTTCAGGCTTATCTTTTTCAAAAATAACTAGAAAGTAGGAAGCGATTGACATTAATTCCCAAACAACCAAAAAAAATAAAATATTGTCGGCTGCTGGAACTAAAAACAAACTAAAAATAAAAATGTTATAAAAAAATCCTAGCCAACCAAGATTATATTTACCTTCATAATGTTTCAGATAATCAAAAGCATAAATCGAAGCTAAAAGGGAAATCAAAGCAGCCAACAAAATAAAAAATGCCGACAAGCGATCAATATTAAAAACCAAATTAAAACCCGGTAAAGATAGGGCTAGGCTGAGTTTAAAAATTTCTCCTGAAATCAAAAAATATAAACTCGAAACTAAA
>JBAYNP010000041.1:0-7834 GCA_041678785.1 Patescibacteria group bacterium
GCAACAAAGCGGGAACAGCAGAAGTACAACGGCTGGAAAAACTACGAAACTTGGAACATCGCTCTCTGGATGCAGAATGACGAAACGCTTTATCGTGAAGCTGTCGCTTTCGTCAAGCATCTATCGGGAGAGTACGCAAGCGATACGCAGCGTAGACATCCGTATTCTGCTTTCATCAAGGCTTATGGCGTTCAGAACCACAAGACTGGCGACGGTGTGCGCTACGACAACCGCAAGGCCGACCGCGCTGAACTGGACGCCATGCTCCGTGAACTGGTCGAGTGCCAGGCCGAGTAGGAGGAAGAGATGTACGAATACTGGAAGCATGAAAATGATGACGGGACGGCAGAGCTTCACGTACAGGATGGGTTCGAGTGGGGAAATGACCTTACATGCCGCAGACCGGAAGGCGAGGCAGAGTGGGGCTCGTATTGCCCTTTGTCGGGCGAGGAGCATATCACGCATGAATATGTAAAAATCGACCGAGATGAAGCGGAAACACTCGCTGAAACGGTAAATCAGGAACTTCCCGAGGAATTCGACGAAGAGGCCACAGCATGAGCGCCACACTTCAGCACCTGCATAACCTCTGGGGTCGTGCCATGCTGGACGATGACCTTGACGCGGCTAAACGGTGGAGGGAAGCACGGGAGCACCTGGAACAGTATGAAGCCCGGCAGTCCGTGACGCATCCTTGCGCTACTTGCCCGTGGTCTCACTCCGATACTTGCAGGACGTGTCCACTTTCTAGGAGTGCGTGAGATGGCGAGAGAGGGGAATATGGGCATTGTGTGCGACACATGGGAAGCGAGCACAATTCAGATGCTTCTCGCGTCACTCAACAAGCGCGGTGAACGTGGCGCATTGGTTGTGAGTACATGGCATTGGGGGACTAGTGCCCGTTTCATCACCACGACATACCTCAAAGATATTGCAGATGTTCCCCCGATGGCTGGCGGCTGTTGTGCCTTCTATCTGACAGGCGATGACTTCCGGATATACTTGACGATGCCAGCCAGGAAGCTGGCCGCTATAGTTACTAAAGCTCTGGCGGATTAACATGGTCGTTGACTTCACCGGAGAACGGACTAACCAGCGGTTAAACGCCGCTGGTTTTCAGAATGATAAATCCACCCACTATGACGGCGCGCCCTATGCCTACCGATCGGATACTCTCTTGAATTGGTTACTGGAGCGGGGAGAGGTGCGGATAGCAAAGGGCGAATCCGGGTATAAAGTCCAATGGTTGCATTGGTATGGCGACCATAGCGGGATTCGCTTTGACTGCTACGCTCGGACACTCTCGGACGCCCTAGCCGATGCCACGTTGAAAGTATTGGCGAGTCAGAACAAGTAGCCTCTTCCCCATACCGCACGACAGCCCTCAGTAATGAGGGCTTTTTCATGTCCTGGCGTCAGGATCGCCAGCCTATTGCCATTCTGGCCCCTTGAACTGTGAAGAGTGCCCGTTTCTAGCCCCATAGCACACATTTCAGATGGCGAGTGGTACGTTTGTACCATGCCATTGGCAAATCGCAGGAAACGCAACCGGCCATATACTCGCTGTCTATTGTGAAGAACCTTCACAACCCTTGAAATGGAGCGGGTCTACACTATACTTGTATCACCTCAAGAATGTCCATGAGGCGGGGAGGTGTACAGATGAGTGAAGATGAGAAAGCAACGGAGCGGGTGCAGCGGTCATTCTTTTCGACCGACCGACTGTCCAAGATGATTATCGCGTTTGACAGCGGCGACATGAAGGAGGTCATCCGACTCTATGATGAAGCATTGGAGCAGCGGTTCGAGGACGGTATCCAGTACGCCAAAGATTCTGTTGGCGAATGGAATGGCAAGTAATGTCCATGAGGAGGAATAGATGAGTGAGAACGCAATCCAAGAAGTGAGTACGCTGGACGTTTCCACCGTGGAGACGGTTCTTGTGGGGGGCGACCTCTCCAAACTGACTCCGGCACAACGGGTCAGTTACTATCAGGCAACGTGCAAGTCGCTCGGACTCAATCCCCTGACCAGACCCTTCGACTATCTGGTTCTCAATGGGAAGATGATCCTCTATGCCCGCAGGGACGCGACCGACCAGTTGCGGGCCATCAAGGGGATTTCCATCGTCATTTCCTCACGGGAAACCATTGGCGATGTCTACGTTGTGACGGCGAGGGCAAGCGAGGGCGGGCGTACCGATGAGTCCACGGGCGTAGTCACCTTGAAAGGATTGTCGGGCGATGCTCTGGCAAACGCCATGATGAAGGCGGAATCCAAAGCCAAGCGAAGGGTCACTCTCTCCATCGTAGGGTTGGGAATGAGCGATGAATCAGAAGTGGAGACGATTCCCCAGGCAAAGAAGGTTGCGGTCAATGCGGAGACGGGCGTGATTGAAGAGGCAGAGTTCGTGATCCCCGAACCCCCGAAGGAGCCGTCTGACTCGGAGATTGCTGATGTGATGCCCGAAGCAACCACGAAGGAGCTAGTCTCTGCCATGTATGAGACGGCGAAGAAGCACGAGAAATCCACAAGAGATGTGCATGACATGTTCACTTCCTTGTTCAAGGTGGAGAAGTATACGGAGTTGTCGGACGAGCAACTTAGGAAGCTTATCGTCATCCTTCAAGCATGAGTACGACACTGTACATACCAACGGGGAACAAGTGCGAGGGCTGCCCCGCCCTCTATTCCGTCTCGACCGATGAAGATACCTGTGGACTTGCAGCAATGTGGGGTGAGTCTGGAGCGGGAAGCGTCGGGATAGAAGACGGAAAGAAGTCTCAGGCGTGCCTTGAGGACACAAGACTCACCCCCACGAAGGTGACCGCAGAACGCGATGAGAGAAAAAGGAGGAAACCATGAGCGATTGTTGGTGTGTATGCCCCGTAGCCTGTTCCAACTGTGGCACGGTCAACTGCGCCGATAGGTTGTGCGGGAGGGGGTCAAGGTGAGAGACGGCTGGTTGTCAGTCAGCGAGGTGGTCGGCGCAATCGACAAGCCGTTTCTGTTGAACTGGGCGAGGAAATTGGCGTTGCAAGGCCAAGACCATAACAGGGTTTCTACCTTGGGCAAATACGCGGGGCGCATTATGCATTGGGAGTTCGCCATGAAGTATGGCAGCTCCCTCGACCCGATGGGGAAAGATGTGCAGGAAGCCTATGCAGACCCCGAAGCCGTAGAGCATGGGGGTACGGCATGGGGGAAGTTGCAAGCATGGGCGAATCTAGCATCAATGGAAGCCTTTCCTTTGCAGATTGAAGTTCCCCTCGAAGACGAGGAATTGAAAGTTCGAGCAAGAATGGATTGCATTTCAGAAACGACGGGCGGACAGGTACTCTTCGATTGGAAGTCGAGTCGCCACCTATACGCTGAATCCCTGCTTGAATTGGGCGCATACGACTACCTGTGGGCACGACAGCATGAGCCGTTCACGGGCTGGCATATCGTTCAATGTTCCCATGAAGATGACAGTCCTGCGATTGAGTTCACCTTTGAGGAGTCGGACATCAAGCGGGCTGGAATGACCTTTGCCCTGATGATTCCTGCGGTCAGGGCGTTCCGCGAGTTTGAGGTATTGGCGAAGACCATGCTGAAGGGAGGCAACACATGATGCAGTTGTTCGGCCTAGTGATCTTCACGAAGAAGGAACTGATGGCGTTACTCATTGACGAGAAGCGGTTTTCATATCGGAAAGGCTACAAGGCAGGAGCGGCTATGAGGTATCGGCATGAGAAGAAGCCAGAAGTCTTTATTGACGAGGCCCGATCCATAACCGATAAACAAATGGAAATCTTGAAGTCCAAGGAGGAGTACAAGGTTCGCGGGGGGCCTGGTGATTGGGCTGGCCCGTTCATCTACAATCCCGACGGTTCCTTGATATCCGACCATCCTGAAACAAATGCCTATTTGCCCAACCCAACCATTCCCTCGACCTATGGAGACTCTTTACCCGTGAAACCTATGCCGGAAGCAGTGGTTCATACCGAGGAACCGATTCAAGGGTGCTGACCTTTACTTCTGAGAAGTAGGGGGGTATACTGTGTGTGCGAGTGGTTGGGGTTCTTCGAGGGACTGACCACTCGCAACGCCTGAGTAGCGTTAGATATGTATGTGATTTGGAGTACGGGCTTCTCTGAGGTGTTGCTTGGGGAAGCCCTCTTTCATACCTTTACTTCTAAGGGATGGAAAAGTATACTGTACCGAGCCAACGAGACGGCGAATGCCGAGTAGGTGGCGTAAGTGAAGGGCGACTAGGGTGGGCTTGCTACTCACCGACGCTGACCCCATTCAGCGGTCGCCCTATCCTAAACAAGAGTGGGGCTGGGTGATAGGGATAAATGGGGGCGCAATATGAGCGTAGAATCACCTCAACTCGAAGACGGATATCTGAAGATCGTTTTGTCTATTGCTGAAGCCCTTGCCCGTACCCAATTATCAGGGTACGAGTCGAGGGTTTTGTGGTTTCTTTGGAGAAAGACCTACGGTTGGTCGAAGAAGTCCGACCTCATAAGCCTGAGCCAGTGGGTAGACGGAACGGGGATCGACAAGAAGAACGTCCAGCACACCATTAAGCGGTTGCTTGACCGCCGCATAATCTATCGGTATGGTGTTGAAATCCACACTACCGATACGCGAACGTATGAGTTTAACAAGCACTTCGGGGAGTGGAAGTCAGTGTTGAAATCCACACCAGTGTTGAAATCCACACTAGAGGTGGTGTTGAAATCAACCCCTACAATAGAAAGAAGTACTACAACAGAAAAAAGATTATCCCCTATTATCCCCAAAGTAGGAAAACGGAAGAAGCCAGAACTGACACCTGAGGAATCCGAAGTCCTCTCCTACCTCAACCTGAAGGCAGACAATTCCTTCACCGCTCCGGGGGAGATTGGGAAGCGATTAGCCGAGGGGCATACGGTCGAGGAATGCAAAACAATCATTGACAAGAAAGTGGCAGAATGGCTGGGAACAGACTTCGCCAAGAACTTGAACCCAACGACCCTGTTCAGGCTGTGCCATTTTGACACATACTTGCACCAGAAGGGGGAGGCATCAATGAAGAAGTTTTCCGTAGGAGAAGTAGGGAAGTCCAACATGGGGGAGGAATGGGGATGAGGGTACGAGGTTCTTACTGTTCTTTCTGGCGAATGATGTGGTGGCAGTACCACTTTCCTATGGTTGATTTCACGGAAGGGCGGGGATGAACTATGCCAAATAGGTTTTGTGTCATCTGTGGCAAACCTTTTGAGGCAAGAACTCCTTGGCAACGATATTGCTCAAAATCCTGCGAAACAAAGAACTATCGTCACTCTCATGGTCTTTGGCTTCTAAAGGACGGAAGATTCTGCCGACAGTGTGGCAAGAAGTTCTATCCCGTCAAGGGGGAGAATAACAAGCAACATTGCTCACCCGAATGTGCGGCAAAGAGTGCGAGGGAGTCCAGAAGCAAATTCTGGGAGAAGTACGGAGACAAGAAACATGAGAAGATGGTCGAGTACCACGCTACATCGCGGACGAAGAAGGGGCCAGACAGTAACCTGAAGCGTTTCTATGCCCGGTTTCCCGATGCCCCCAGGGCATGTCAGGCTTGTGGCGAAACGAGAGTCTTAGAGATTGCCCATAAACCTGAGTTTGCCCGTAATGGGGCGTGGCGGTCAAAGGAAAACACTACTCTCGACAAGGTCTGGATTCTCTGCCCTACCTGCCACAAGTTGATAGACCGCATGGGGTACGATCCGAAGTCCTTGGGGTTGTCATGATGGGAAGGCCATTTTTGCACCTAGATTTGTTCACGGGAATTGGGGGCTTTAGCCTCGCCGCTCAGACGGTGTGGGGTTCCAATTACCACTGTGTCGGCTTCTGTGAAATTGATCCATTCTGTCAGCAGGTCTTACGCAAGAACTTCGAGGGGGTGAGGATATATGGCGACATCAGGGGACTCACAAAAGAGCGAATTATTGCCGACTCCAAGGGGACAGGACTCCTACGAACGCAGGAATCGCAAGACGATGTTCCGAATAGCGAGGGAGGGCGGGGACATGACCCTTCCAACCAAGATAGCAACGGACTCACGGCTGAACGGCTTGCTGCCGACACCAAGGGGGCAGGATGCGAAACATTCGGAGGCAACGGAGTTCGAGTTGGGTCGCGAGGAAGGGATGGACTTGCTTCACGTGAGAGTGGCAAGGGAACTGAACGGCTTGCTGCCGACTCCACAGGGCAGGGATTGGAAGGGCGGGAGCAAGAGTCCGAACTATCAGAATGCCAGCAACCTTCCCGACATTCTGGAGAACGACTCTCCATTGACCTCCTCACAGGCGGCTTCCCCTGTCAGCCCTTCTCGACCGCAGGAAAGCGAAAGGGAACGGAAGATGACCGCTTCCTCTGGCCTGAGATGCTTCGGGTTATTCGAGAGGTCAAGCCCCGTTGGATCATTGGCGAGAATGTTGCTGGAATCATTGAAATGGCACTCGGACAAGTGTGTGCTGATCTGGAAAGCCTGGGCTACGAAGTCCAATGTTTCGTTATACCAGCTTGCGCCGTCAACGCGCCCCACAGAAGGGACAGGGTGTGGATTATTGCACACGCCGGCAGCGGACGACGCGAGAGAGGCAACGCAATGTCGCCCGGGAAGGACGCCGGATACCGATTACTTACGGAGACAGATCGCGTTCCTTGCGACTCCCAAATCCACGCTGTCGGGACCGGACTATGCGAGAGCGAATCGGAAAGGCAGTGGGGGCGAAAGCCAGAGGGGAACGTTTGCCCCGGGGGACGCGATCCAGAACACACTTTCCCTGACTGGAGCCGAAACTGGCGCGAAGTTGCGTTTGAGTCCTGCGTTCGTGGAGTGGATGATGGGCTACCCCGAAGGGTGGTTAGATTTTCCGATGGAGCCACAATCTCCGAAAGCCGATGGAGACAGAACGCACTCAAAGCCTATGGAAACGCCATAGTGCCACAGGTGGCGATGGAGATCATGAGGGCGATAAAGGCGGTTGACAATGACTGATTTTCCTGCAACGGTTCCGAACGACATGGCAGTTCCGAACGACATGGACGCCGAGCAGTGCCTTCTTGGGTGCTGGCTGTCCGACCCGAAGGGAAAGTGGTTCATCACCGCCAACGTCCCGTCCGATGATTTCTATTACGATGAGCACGTCCTAGTTGCGAAAACCATTGCGGACATGGTTGGGGCGGGAATGAACATCGACCCCGTGACGGTCAATTCACGGTTGAAGGCGGAAGGGAAACTGGACAGGGTGGGCGCGGCCTATGTGAAGAAATTGGGGGAACTCTCCTTCGTGACGGCGAATGCGGGATATTATGCCGCGACCGTGCGAGACTTGGCGCATATCCGCTCCATGATCCGTGCCGCAAGAGATACTTATGAACTCGGACTCTCTGCAAAACCCGATGCAAGGGAGATGCAATCCCTCCTTGCCAATGCCTTAGTCACCAAGGAGTCGGGGCATGACCAATCCTCGGCAGAAGTCTGCGGGGAACTCCTTTCCTCCCTCGTGAATGGGAAGGACAGGCAGAACGTTCCCACCTCAGGGCTTCGTGGATTGGACGATATGCTCCACGGATTCTTCCCCGGAACGATGTATACGGTCTCCGCGAGAATGTCCGTCGGGAAATCGGCCCTCCTTTCGTGGATTGCCTTGCAAGCGGCACGGCAGAAGTATCCGACCGCTTTTGTTTCTCTGGAGATGAAGCCACAAATCCTCGCATGGAGAATGGTCAGTTGCATGAGTGGAGTGAACGCTTCCAAGTATTTCACGAACGACCTGACCGAAGAGGAATGGGCGAGGGTGATGAAGGCAGACCA
>JBAYNP010000042.1:0-7405 GCA_041678785.1 Patescibacteria group bacterium
AACAATCGATGATATTCGCAAAATGCGTTCCAAAGAAACCTTGGTCACCCGTCCCGCCAAAATGGGGGATAAGGTCTTGATTGATATTGAGATGTTTATCAACAAAGTCCTGCTCGAAGGTGGTCAGAGCAAAGGCACAATTATTATTCTCGGTGATTCATATTTTATTCCTGGTCTCGATGAACAAATTGTCGGTCTGAAAGAAGGTGAGGAAAAAGAATTTACTTTGCCATATCCTGACGAATATTATGACAAAAAATTGGCTGGCAAAAAAGTCGATTTCAAAATCAAAGTTACTGGAGTTTATCAAATGGATTTACCAGAGCTAGACGAAACCTTTATCGCTGGGCTTGGTAATTTTAAAACCATTGAGGATTTGAAAAATAAAATTCGTGAAAATCTCGAAGCTGAAGAAACTCAAAAAAATGAATATGAAATTGAAAATGAAGTCCTTTCAAAGCTTATTGAATGCTGTGAATTCGAAAACATTCCTCATAGCCTGATTGAAAGTGAGACTGATCGCATGCTTGATGAACTTCAACAAAATATCGAAGGTCAAGGAATTCAATTTGATGATTATTTATTACAACTCAAAAAGTCTCCTGAAGATATCAAAAAAGATTTCGAAGACAAAGCTAAAAAACGCACTCAGGTTTCTCTGGCGATCCGACAAATCTGTTTGGATGAAAAAATTCAAGCGACCGAAGCTGACATCGAAGCTGAAATTGAAAAGATTCTCAAAATGTATCCTGACAATGAAAACGTCAAACAACAAGTCGAGAATCAAAATTATCGCTTGAGAATCGGCGACATTGTGGCTAATCAAAAAACTGTCGAACATATCAAAAGCCATATTGTTCAAAGAGCCAAGTCTGCAACCGACAAAACTAAATCAACTAAAGATTAGTTTGTAAAAAATAGTTCCATGCTCCAAAAAATAAATTCGCAAAATCCTGAAAGTGAAATCGTTGAACAAACGGTTGAAATTTTGGTTAGCGGGGGAGTCGTTGCCTATCCGACCGACACCATCTACGGACTCGGCTGTGACGCTTTTAATTCGACGGCGATCGATAAAATTTATGCTTTGAAAAATCGAGATACTAGCAAACCGATGAGCCTAATCTGCCGAGATATTGAACAAATCAAACAGCTAGCTGAAATCAACGATTTTCAAGAACAAATTTTAAGCACTTATTTACCTGGGCCATATACTTTTATTTTAAAAGCTAAGCCCGAAGCACCTCAAAAATTAGTTTCTAGTTTAGGAACTCTTGGAATTCGAATTCCGGATAATCAATTTTGTCTTGAGGTGGTCAAAAAATTAAATTCACCTCTGATCACGACGAGTGTCAATCTAGCTGGTCAACCAAACTTAAATTCCGCCACTGAAATTGATCGATTATTTGGTGATCAATTGGATTTGATTCTTGATGCTGGCGAAATTAATAATCAACCATCGACGATTATAGACCTAACTCAATCTGAACCAAAAATAATCCGACAAGGTGCGGGAAAGTTTGAAAATATTTGAAATTTTACATAAATAAATGCGAACATTGGTTGAGTGAATTGCGTGATTTAAATAATTTATTTACAGCAACGACATTGCTATGATTTTTTTGAAGAACCCGGGGGTTTGGGGGTGGCAATAACCGTCAGGGCTAGGAATTGCGAAAGTTAATGAGCGTGATAGGGCATTTGCCCACCCCCAAGACTTTTTGTTACTTTTTGGTCTCAAAAAGTAAAGAGGGATACAAATGTTGGGTTTTATTAAAGTGTTTTAAAAACACGAAATCATTGATTATCTATTTTTATTCTTATCTTTACGTAATCCACGGATAAGGGGTTCCTCCTCTTCTTTTACTCACCCTTCGACTCCGCTCAGGGACCGTAAAAGAGTCGTCGGAATGACACCTATATTATTGAACGAATCGCAACGCTGATTTTTATCAAAAAATATTAATCTCAAGTAACGGACAAAAATTTATTTCAAAAAATTTTACTAAAATCTAATCATGACTTTTCAAGAACTAAATCAACGAATTTCAACTTGCACCAAGTGCCCGCTTTGCCAAACTCGAACCAATGTCGTCCCCGGCACAGGTAATATCAAAGCTGACTTACTTTTTATTGGCGAAGGTCCTGGTAAAAACGAAGATCTGCAAGGTTTGCCTTTTGTCGGCTCGGCTGGAAAATTTCTCGATGAACTTCTGGCTTCGATCAATTTGAAACGCGAAGATGTTTTTATCGCCAATGTCGTCAAATGTCGTCCACCAGCCAATCGCGATCCTTTGCCCGAAGAAGTCAGTGCCTGCTGGCCATATCTCGAAGAACAAATTAAACTTATCCAGCCGAAATTGATTATCACTCTCGGTCGACACTCAATGTATCGCTTCCTACCAGCTGAATTAAAAATCTCTGAAGTTCATGGCCAACCCAAGAAAATGGTCAATCAGAAAACTGGTGAATCACAAGTTTATTATCCGATCTATCATCCAGCCGCTGCTCTGTATAACGGCAGTTTGCGTGAAGTTTTGAAACAAGATTTTTTGAAGATTCCGAAGATTTTGGAGAAGCTTGTGTAGATTTAATTTAAAAAATATTTTTATAAAGATAAATAAGCTATGCTAAATATAATCAAAACTGTCGGAGTTTTACTTTTTATAGACAATAAAGTACTTTTAGTTCGCCATGGTGAAATGGCCGAGCACTTGAATAATACTTATGGTGTCCCGGCTGGCAGAATAGAACCAGGCGAATCGTCAATCGAAACTGCGGTTAGAGAATTATTTGAAGAAACTGGTTTAAAAACGACCTTCGAAAATTTGACGCAAATTCCAAAGATTTACACAGCAACCATTGAAAGAAAAACTGGCATTAATACTTTTCACCTAGAAACATTTCTCTGCAACAATTGGTCTGGCAAATTAAGGGCTACCGATGAAACAATTCCTGAATGGATAAATCTTGATAAATTAAATCATCTTAATCTTTTGCTAAATATAAAACAGATTGTGGCTGATGGATTAAAATTGATATAAAAATTACTCGCTAAACAAAACTTATTTTTAATTTTTAACTTTATGCAAAAAAAAGTAATTATAACAAGAAAAATGACTCTCAATAAAAAAAATAAATTTTTTCAAGGCGAAAAAACATCTTCAGTTTTTAGTGGTAAAGGGTATTCAAAAACAACACGGGAAGCTTATGAAAAAAGTGCAAAATATTTTTCTAAAATTATTAGAACGGAACTTCCAGACAAAACAATAAAATACACTTTTGCTGATTTTGGTTGCTATAAAGGCGAATTATTACAAAATGTTTTAAATCAATTAAAAAATTATAATTTTTACACAATTGGTATAGATACTAAGGCTAATTTACAAGAAAATAATGTCGCACAAGAAAAAATTTCTGGGAATCTAACTAATCTTCCGCTCAAAAACAATAGCGTAGACTGTGGCATGATGCGATACGTTTTACAGTGGAATAATTTAAAAGATCAAGAAAAAATTTTAAAGGAAGTATATAGAGTTATAAAAAATTTTGTCATTATTCAACATACTGGTCCAGATAATCTATACCCAGAAAAGTGGCGCATAAAATTTAATGAATTATTTACTGGCAAACAAATAAAAAAATTAAAAAGAACTGGCGGATTTTTTTCTTCGCAAAATGAAATTGAAAAAATATTATTAAAAAATAAAATAAATTTTAAACTATTATCTAGTAAAAAAATTAAATCAGCATCGGATGTCTTTATTGAACGATTTGGACTTTCAAAACAAGAAGCTGAAATAACTAGAAATATTTTAGCTGACAAAGATTATAGCATCCAAACAACATGGCTACTAAAACAGAATATTAAATAAATTTTATTTATCAAAAAAAGACGTCTCTCACGAAACGTCTTTTTTGTTAAAATCTATTTTGATTTAGAATTTGAACATACTCGAAAAACTCCCGACAATTGGCAATTCTTTTTCTTTACCATTGGCTGCATTCATAATTCCAATGACCAGCAAAACCAAAGTTCCTAGGCTCAAAAGCCAATTGATTGTCCACCAGAATGAGGCTGGCATAATCCAATCAATAATATTGAGGGCGACGACGGTCAAAAATAAGACGAGACCTTGTTTGGTGTGATATTTAACAAATGAGTCTTTTTTGGCATCACCTGTTAAAAGCGGAACAAAGAATAAAATGTAAGCAATGATTGCCATGGTGGTATTCTTTTTACCACCGATGATTGGAGTTTCTGGAGACATAAAAATTAAATTAGCTAATTAAAATTATTGACTGATTTTCATAATAGTAACACTCACGACTTGTTCGCCGATTTCAAAACCAATCGAATATAGGCTAGTTTCATAATCTCCCGCGATAACCATCGCGGTTTTGTCTTCAATTCCACTTTGAACAATTGGTAAACCTTTACCTTCTAGCACACGAACAATTTTACCTAGATCTTCTCCTGTCACTAGGCGAGAAATTTCATATTCCATTGCACTTGATACAGTGGTTTCTGAGCCATAAGAATTGGAATAAATTGTGATCAATTTGGCATCACCAAAAACTTCTTCGACAATATTTTTGCCTTCTTTGGCAGCCGCTGTCGAATTGGTATCATACGTTGCCATTTCTTCAGTTTCATTATATCTATCTTTTGGTGTTTTAGCAGCTTCTTCAGCTTCGTCTTTCTTTTGTTGCTCTTCTTCTTTGGCAACCTCCTTAGCCATTTGATCGGCTACGCTTCCACCACCGAGAACCTTATCTAATATACCTCCGCCAGTATCAACTCCATAAACGCTCTTTAAAATTTGATTGGCTAATCGCTGTTGACGCCAACGATTGATTCCCATACTCACACCACCAATTACAATTATGGCTAAAACCACAATCACAATTGTCTTTGTTTTTTTGTCCATCATATATAATTTGTTATCCCGAAACTAATATTTCAGGTTTAATAATATTTTACTACAATTTTGCTTTGAAGGGAAATAATTCCAATCTTATTTACAACAGACACCACTAACTTCTCTTTTACAATTAAATAATTTTAAAAAACCACATTTATATTTTTCTTTACCCGATGGACAGTCTTTTGTTCCTTCGTTAGCCATACCTTTTGAACATTCTTTTAAGCCACAAGTTCCCTTGCAAACTTCGGCTGGTTTGGTTTGACAACAAACAGCTTCTTTTTCTTTGCAACATTTAAAGAGCTTTAAAAAGCCACATTTGGTGCAAACTTTTTCTGGAGCACAAGTTCCCGCAAGACTTTCGGCAGAATCTGGACAGCTGGCTAATGAACAAAATCCTGCGCAATTAGTCACAGGCTTAACTGGTGGTGTCCCGACTGGGCAACCAGTGCAGAGATTATTACAGCGATATTTTTCCCAAAAATTACTGCTTTCAGTGACACCATAGCAATTGTTGCATGACAAAACTTTACATTTGGCAGTTTCCCAACCAGTTGGCTCGGTAAAATTATTATATTCTTCTGAAATCACGCGACCATCCTCGAGAACACAATTTTTCTTTTTGAGATCTTCGATGCGAAGTTTGAATTGTTTGTATTTTAAGGCAAAATCTTCATCATCCTTTGTCCAGAGCTTAGTATCTTTATTGGCCAAATCTTCCATTTTTTTTATCATCCCTTCACCATAGACATTATATTCGGCCTGAGTAACCCCAAATGGCTCGAAAATCGTGCCAATTTCATATTTGGTAAATATCATCATGATTCGGTCTAGACAACGAATTCTGGCGGTTATTTCAAACCAGACGTCTTCATTTAATTTTTCTTTTGGTTCCGGTTCAAGTCCGACCTCAATATCGTCCACTCCTGCCACTTTACAATTATTTTTCTTTAACTCTTCAAATTCTTTATTCATTTTTTCAAAATAACCATCCTCACCCATAGCATCAAATTCACTTAGATCAATTTTACCCGCCAAAGCTTGCAGATAAAACGCTAGATATTCTTCGCCAGTCACTCCATATGGCTTAACAATCTCATTCATCTTGGCATCTTCGATTTTGTTACCTGTCACTTGCTTGGTGTCTATCAGACACGACATCGCGGCAGTGATTTTTATCCAGAGATTGGCATTCATTTTTCCATAAGGCATTTTCTCCAATCTTTCCATATTGATTCTTTGCTCTTCGGTCAATTCGAAACCACCCATAAATCCATTGGGAACACCGGTTGGCTCTGATGTATCGATCTCGTCTGTGCTCAAGGCAAATTTGTCAGCTACAAACGAAGTAAATTTCGCATTAGCGATATTTTTTCCAGTCACCCAGAAAAATGTCGCTGTTGCTAAAACTGCAATGGCTATCAAAATTTTGTATTTCATATTTTTTTATTTAAATTTTAAAACCTTATTATCAGTTTAATATAAATTAATCCGATCAATTAAACCGTTGATAATGATTTTGAAAATACTTTGAAAAAAAACTGGATTGATAATATAAACGGCCGAAAGCGATCCGATGCAAATCACGACTGACAACCATTTGGTATAGACGCCAGCGGTGCGAAAAAATAACACCACTGATAAAATCGCTGTCAGAATCGGACCACAAATTTTGATGTCGCCGAGTGGTAAATAATAACCACCGACATATTTACTTTCCTCGCCAAAAAATTTGGCTAAATCAAAATTAACATTAAGAATAACTAAAATTATTTCCAACACCAAAACTATCAAAAGAACAATCGAGGAATATTTGGTCGTTGCTCCTTCTTCGGTGCGATAAATCTCATAACCGACTACTGGTAGAAGACCGATGATAATCCATAACGGATTGTGCGAGCTAAGCGTAACAATCGCCATCACGACTGTCAAAATGGTCAGTAAAGTACAAATTAACGGGGCATAACGAGTAGGTTTCGCCATAAAAAATTATTGATTAAAAATTAATAAAGTTTGTCTAATTCACTTATTATTCTACCTATATATTTTAATTATTGATATTTATTTAAAATAAAACTTCGACATCACCAATCGTCGAGCTATTAATCGAAAAAGTCAGATGGAGCGTTTGACCGACCTTGGAAACCCAAAGATTCCCCCCAGTTGAGTCATCAATTTTGTAACCCAAGGCTTCATATTTTTTTTGAACCGCCTCGACATCAGCCCGTGTCGTCGTTCTTGAAAAAATATAATCCAACCACATACTTTTCATACTATCTTTCAATTTTACCTGCTCACCAAAAACTTGTTTGAGAATCGGGAGTAATTCATTGTGAATCGCGATATTTTTTTCACCTTCAGCAGTGACTTCTTTGGTATTTTCATAGTTTATTACGGCCCAAGTTTTTGCCATTGGAGTTGTCGTCGTCGGATCAGCTGTTGGATTAGTAAATCCGTTTGACGTCAAATAAGAACACGCTGGA
>JBAYNP010000043.1:0-7362 GCA_041678785.1 Patescibacteria group bacterium
AAGTTGTATTTAGACCATCGATTGTGGTTCGAATTGCCTCGAGAGAATTGGTGGCTTGAGCTCGTTGATCTTGGGCAGAATTTTTGAGCGAACTATTGGAAAGAGTTAATTCGAGTTTTGGGTTGTCGGTAAAGTCATTGCTGAATAAAGCATCAATTTGATTACCAATAGCATCATTGGCATCGGTATAAGCTTCATTTAAAATTCCATCGACTTCGCTATAAAGTTTATTTAAGGCGACATTGGCATTTTCGGTCGCGTTGGTCAGGTTGATTTGGGCGTTATTGACATCGGTCTGAGCAATTTGAATTTCTTCACTGCGGGTGCCTTTGAGATAATCAGCGAGGGTATTTTTTTCAGCTTCGAGCGAGGCTTCAGCCTGAGCTTCCATGGCGCGACGGCTAGCTAAGTTGGCTTGAGCTTGAGATAAATCAGCTGAAAGTTCAGCACTTTTCAATCTGGCCAAAGTTTGTCCGGCAGTTACTTTGTCGCCGACTTTGACGTCGATCGAAGCAATGACCCCAGAAGTTTCAAAAGACATGTCGATACTTTCGGCTGGTTTGACATTGCCGGTAACACTAACTCTTTGGGTTAGATTAGCTTGAATGGCAGTGACGGATTCAAAATTATTTTGGTCGTTGCTAGTAAATTTTAAAACTACGCCGACGATAACAGCGACGAGAATAATTGCTCCGATAATAAAGATGGGTCGTTTGTAAAATTTTGCCATAGAATTATATTTTGTAAGTTTGATT
Source organism: Patescibacteria group bacterium (assembly GCA_041678785.1). GTDB lineage: Bacteria > Patescibacteriota > Patescibacteriia > UBA2591 > JBAYNP01 > JBAYNP01. Next base: position 756 of record JBAYNP010000043.1, read on the forward strand.
AAGTTTTTGAATTATGCGGATCAGATCGTCGTGATCCTTGGTGTCGAGTTTTTTTAGAACTTCACTCATTCGGCTAGTCATTTCTCGGCAGGCTTTTTCGAGTGTCTTTTTACCTTGGCTAGTAATTGAGAGTCTGACGATGCGACGGTCTTTGTCGTCGGAGATGCGAGAAATCATTTTGGTTTTGATCAGTCCGTTGATCAGAGGTGTGACTGATGGGGGAGTAATGAACAGAAATTTGGAAATTTCTTGCATTGTTGGATGTCCGTGCTCGAAAATGTAATGAAGAGTGCCCATGCGAAGAAAAGTGGCTGGATCAGTTTTTTTGGCTGGTCGCAAATGTTCTTGAATTAGGCGCGTAGTTTTAAAAAGCAACGAAGTGACTTGGTTTATTTTGGAATTGGTCATATATACTTAGATTATCAAATTGTTTGATAGTCTAAGTATATCTTTTCGTTAAATTTTTGTCAAATGATCAGCGGGGACATCAGGAGTTTTTGATTGTCCAATGGAAAATTTAAGCGCTGAATTATTTTTTCAGCTTCAATTGCCGTGGCGGGTCGAGGTTGGCAATAATTCTCAATAATTAATGGGAGAAATTCAATTTTTTCAATTTCGGTTTGACCAAAATAAATTTTGACCGCCAGACTTTCTTTGGTTTCTTGCGACCACGCTTGATCAAAAATAAAATTGCCGAGACTATAGACAATATATTTATTTTTGTATTTTTCGAGCGTTTGGACGACATGTGGATGGTGTCCTAGAATCAAATCAGCGCCGGTATCAATGGCTGAGTGAGCAAATTTGATTTGTGAATCGTTGGGAGTCGGCTGGTATTCGTCACCAGAGTGCATCGAGACAATGATAAAATCAACATTTGGTCGGATTTGTTTGATAGTCTCAGTCATTTTATCAATGTGCATAAAAGCTGTCCCAGCTCGATTTGTACCCGCTTCATAATTTGATGGAATGACGTCATTGTCATTGTAAGCTAGAAAGGCAAATTTAAGATTATTAGCTTCCAAATAAACCGGTTGATTGGCCAGATCAAGATTCTGTCCAGCACCGACATATTTGATTCCAGCTTCGTCGAGATATTTAAAAGTATCCAGTAAACCCGCTTGGTCAAAATTTGGGGTGTGGTTATTGGCTAAGGAAACAATCGAAATGCCAGCATTTTTGATGGTCTGGGCGGTTTCGGGATCAGAGCGAAAAATCATCTCATTGTCGAGGATGTGACGTCCGGAAGTGATCGGAGTTTCAAGGTTACCAAAAACCAGGTTGCCAGTTTGTAAATAATCTTTAACTTGTAAAAGAGGATAATTATAGTCCTGATTTTTTTTGATCATACTTTCAACGCCTCGTGAAAAAGAAATGTCGCCGACAGCGATTAGAGTCGTTTCGATTTCTGGTGGATCAATTGTTTTTTTAAAAATTTTGGTGATGCTTTTTGGAACGATCGGATTAGTAAAAATCACTTTTGAATTTTGAGGTTTAAAAACAAAAATACTGGTCGCGATGACAGTCGCCATCGATAAGAAAAAAAGCAGAATTAGAGCTATGAGAGATTTGTTCATTAAAAAATAGCAATAGAAAATATGGTTTGGTCGGGATGTGTGCCAGAGACACATAAAGCGGGATTTTCCACCCGAGGCGGACCAGCCTCGACGACTTCAGCGTCTCCGCTCAACATAAACTAAGTCGGGAATACCAGATTTGAACTGGTGACCTCAGCGTCCCGAACGCTGCGCGCTGGCCATCTGCGCTAATTCCCGACTTAACTTAAGTTATGGCGGACGAGCCCGAACACTGTATGACGCTAGCCACTGCCTGCCCGAAGTGCTACCTGTCTACCGGCAGACAGTGTTGCAGGCGGGCGCTACATCCCGATAAATATAACGTTTCTGAATATCCGAAGTTTACTTAGAATGGTAGTGAAACTAGATATTCAGTGTTGTGCGATGTTAAAATTTAATTATTTTGCAACTTTGGATAATAAATTATTTTTCCAACCCTCATTTCCAATAAACAAATTTCCTGGGCAGGTTGTTGATGGCTTTATTTCTCTGTGGCCCAATATATTACAATTTGGGTATTTTTTTATGATTTCATTGGCTGTTTGGAGTGCTTTTTCAGTCGGTCTGTTTTCTTCTAAATCATCAAGAAAACAAATCGCAATACTTCTGCAGTTATAATCCCAATTTCCACAATGCCAACCTATTTGGTTATCTTGTAAGACATGTTCAAAAGAACCATCTTGTCTGATTATGTAATGATAGGCGATGAATGTTTGTCGATTTTTGTAAAAATGGTTTGACCAAACTGGCTGACCAAATTGCTCTTTGTCTTTTTCACTGTAGTATGGTGCATACAAACGAATTAATCCGAGCGCATCAATAGTTATGATGGGAACGTCTGGTGGTATACTTGTATGATGGATAACAATCGTATCTATTGGCAAACGATCTTGATCTAAATTTATACCAGAATCGCCAAGAGTAATTTTGCCAGCTTCTAAAAATTCAGAAACCATTTTTATAAATTCATTTCTTTTTTCAAACCATTCTTGCGGTTTATTTTCCTTGTTGTCATCATAATCATAAAAAAATTCCTTTAGCTCCAGCTGCGTGTCCAAATACCACTGAGGGTTAGAAAAAATGTTTATATATTTGGTAGGGTCTATATATTTGTACGCTTCTTTGAATTTCATGTTAGCAAAATAATTAAATTTTTACGCAATTTCCATTTTGAAGTGCAACTTGATTGTATCAATAAAAGGGTTAAAATTCAACAGCTATTGACACATTTAATTTAAAATGGTATTTTATTAGAGAAAAAAAGGAGGAAAAGTGTGTGAAAAAAATAAAAATAGTAATGAGATCAAGCCAGGGTGGCTTGAGGACATTGCTATAGTAGTATTCAGCGAGAAAAAATCTAAAAAAAAAGAAGCCAACAATGAGGTTGGCTTTTATCTGGATTAAAAGGAGAAAAAAGATGTGCAAATGTAACGGATGCAAAGATGTTTGTGATAAACCGGATTGTGGCTGCAAATCCGGCAAGGGTTGCAATTGCAACCTTGGTATCAACAACAGCAATAATGAAAATGGAGAAGACGGAGAAAAGGAAGGAGACTGTGATGGCAAATAAAGCCGATTGCCTTTGCAAAAGGTGTGGATTTGTTCTAGTTTGCCGTTCACCTGGTGAAGCTGCAGGTTGTATATGTAAAGGTTGTGCGTTGTTTTTGTTTTGTCGTGGCAAAGGAAAACGAGAAGAAGAAGAAGGAGGAGGTGTTCTTGCTATAAGATAATTTTTATAGCACTAAAATGAAGGGGGCGTGATGAATGCCCTCTTTTTATTTACTAAAACCATTTTTTAAACTAAAATGAATTCATGCTTTATTCAAACAAAAATCAAAAGCCTTTAGCTGATAGAATGCGTCCGAAAAACTTGGACGATTTTTTGGGTCAGGATGAAGTTGTTGGAATGGGAAAACTTTTGCGTCAATCGATCGAAGCGGATAATTTGCCGTCGATGATTTTCTGGGGGCCACCCGGCTGTGGTAAAACGACCTTGGCCAATATTATTGCTCAGACGACCAAGTCAGTTTTTCATAAATTTAGTGCCGTCAACAGTGGTAAAAAAGATTTGATGGGTATTGTCGAAAAGGCAAATGTGGACAAAAGACTGGGGACAAAAACAATTTTGTTTATCGACGAGATTCATCGTTGGAATAAGGCTCAGCAGGATGCGCTTTTGCCGTATGTCGAAAATGGAGCCATTACCCTGATCGGCGCCACGACCGAAAATCCAAGTTTTGAAATTCGCAGTGCGTTATTATCGCGTTGTCGAGTTTTTGTTTTAAAGCAACACGGAGTCGAGCAAATTGTAGCTATTTTAAAACGAGCTTTAAAAGATAAACAAAACGGACTCGGAGAATACAAAATAAAAATTGCGGACAAAGTTTTGACTTTGATTGCTCAGATGAGTAATGGCGATGCCCGTTCAGCTTTAAATGTTCTCGAATACGCTTGCACTTTGAGTGATAAAATTGACAAAGATATTGTGGCCGAAGCTTTTCAAAAATCGTATTTGATGTATGATAAAAATGGCGAAGAACATTACAACATTATTTCGGCATTACACAAATCGATGCGTGGTTCTGATGCTGACGCCGCCTTGTATTGGCTGGTCAGAATGCTTGAGGCCGGGGAAGACCCGCTGTATATTGCCCGCCGAATTGTTAGATTTGCTTCCGAAGATATCGGGCTAGCAAACTCACGAGCTTTGGAACAGGCGGTCAGTGCTTATCAGGCGTGTCATTTTATTGGGATGCCAGAATGTGGAGTGGTCCTTGCACAAGCAGTGGTTTATATGGCAAAATGTAATAAGTCAAATGATTTATATACGGCTTACGAAAAAGTCGCCAAAGATGTGCGTGAGCTGGGAAATTTGCCGGTGCCAATGCATATTCGCAACGCCCCGACGAAATTGATGAAAGATTTGGGCTACGGCAAAGATTACAAATACAGTCCCGATTTTAATTACACAGAAAATCAACAATATTTACCTGACAAATTAAAAGACAAAAAATATCTTAAATAACAAAAACAAAAATACATTTTGGACGCACTATCTGCCATTTATTTTATGGGCGGGCTTAGTTTTTTATTTATCGTCTTTGCCGAGCGTGCCAAGTATCCCATTAATTTTTAAAGATAAATTGGCCCATTTCGGAGAATATGGAATTTTGGCGTTTTTATTGGCGCGAGTTATTTTTCATAACCCTAAAGAAATTCCTGAAAGATATTTGTTGTTGACGGCGATAATTTTTGCTAGTTTGTATGGGGTGACCGACGAATTTCATCAGTCATTTGTGCCTGGTAGGAGTGTTGATTTTTTTGATTGGTTGGCTGACACCATCGGAGCGATTATGGGAGCCGGATTTTTCCTATTGATATATAATTGGCGACGACCGAAAATGCTCTTACATCTATGTTGTGCTAATTGTGGAATTTTTGCAATCAGTCAATTGCGGGCGAAATATCGACTGACCCTTTTTTGGTATAATCCAAATATCGAACCTAAAGAAGAATATGTTAAACGCCTGGCTGATGTCAGAAAAATTAGTCGCATTTTGAAATTGCCACTCATCGAAGGTAAATATGAATTAACCGCCTGGCAAACTGAAATTAAGGGCCTAACTCGTGAACCTGAAGGCGGTAAGCGTTGTCTAAAATGCCTTGATTTTCGACTAGAAAAAACGGCTAAATTAGCCAAGAGGCTTGGTTTCAAAAATTGGGGGACATCGTTGACTGTCGGACCGATGAAAAATGCCAACGTGATTAATGAATTGGGTCGACAAAAGTCGGCTAAATGTGGTATAGTTTTTTATGAAGCTGATTTTAAAAAACAAGACGGTTTCAAAAAAAGCGTTGAAATGGCCAAAAGTTGGGCATTTTATCGGCAGAATTATTGTGGATGTAAATACAGTCAGCATAAATAATTTTTGATTATGAATCTAGAAAGATGGCAAGATATCAAAACTTTGGTCGAGACGAAATTTGGTTTTGATTATTATGGTCAAGAAAAATTTGAAATCGGCGACAATGATAAGGGTCAAACCGTCGAAGCTGATCGAGAAATTATTGAATTCAATGGGCCACTAGGAAAAATGAGGCTCGAATTCGAAATCAAGCCAGTCGTTCTGGACAAAAAAGTTTTTGGATCAAAAAGAATCGGTGGGGAAAATAATGTAACTTATGTTTATTCAGAAGACGAAAAAACATACAAGCTCCGAGTTTACAAATTAGATGAAGCAAGCGATTCCTGGGTCGAAATCGATGCCAGTGGTTTCTTGGGATAATTAAAATATGCAAAAATTTCATAAATTTATTGTTTGGTTTAATGCAGTTTTTTTGTTTTTTGTGTTGGAAATGATTAGTTATAATCGGGATTTGCTAGTTTGGTTGGTACCGATTTTTTTTGTAGTTTTTGTATTAAGTTTCTGGCAAATCAATGGGCGTCATCGAGATAAAAAATTCTGGAATATATTTTTGAGCCCAGTTATTTTTGTAACGGGTGCGATTTTATTTTATATTTTTCTAGTGCCCCAAGTCGCTTGGTTTAGGCACTTGTATATTTTATTGACCAGCGGATGCTTGTTTTTATTTTTACATAATTTGAATGAGCTTTATGTGACCCCGAATATTCAGCGACGATTTACGTTAGAAAATTTATCGAGTCATTTTAATTTGCTATCAACGTTTTTACTGTTTTCGTGTTGCTATACATTTATGTTTTTCCCATCAATAGTTTTTTGGCTGACCGAAATTTTTGTAATTGCAATTGTTAGTCTTTTGATGTATCAAAATTTTTGGGCTAATAAAATTATTGATCCTAAAAAACGCTTTTTTATCGTGATTAGTGCTTTGGTGATGGCTGAGCTGTATTTGGTCTTGGCATTTTTACCCACAGGTTTTTATGTTAACGGAATTATTCTAACTGTGGTATACTATTTATTAGCAGAGATTTCTCGATTATATCTTCTTGAAAAATTAACTTCAAGAATTATTAATAAAATGGTGGTTATCTCTGGTTTAGTGTTAAT
>JBAYNP010000044.1:0-7344 GCA_041678785.1 Patescibacteria group bacterium
GTCATTCGTGGACTGCAATCAGTATCTTTGGTACAAGTTACCAAACCAACCCCAGAAGTCCCAAGCAGACTTGATAAATAATATAAACCATCGCTATATTTTTTCTCTTGGAGAGTTTCGGTCGGATATAGGCCGAAGATTGAATAACCCGAATATTCCGCTCCAAAATTATTGAGCGTGATATTACGTCTTTGATAAGCCTCTTTTGTTAGGGTCTCTGGTGTCCAAACACCGCTCAAACAAACCAAATCATTTTCATGGGAACCTTCAGTACAAGTCGTTCCGACAGCAGTCGTCGACACCCAGCCATTGACCGCACAACCCGAGCCATTACTATTCATCTTGTTGCACTTGCCGAAGCCGGTACAAACTTTTTTGTATTTTGAATTAGCATTGTCCCATTGATATTCCCAGGTATTACATTCAAGCCATTCGGCACAGGCACGGTTGGCATCTTTTTTCTGTAAAATAATGTTGGCCGTTTGTGGACCAGGCTCAGCTAGTGGCGAAACTGGAGCTTTACTCATTGTGTCACTATAGCCGTAGGTCGCAGCTGCATTCCAGCTGTTCAAAATTTCACCCATTGAATTAGTAACCGAAGTATCCGAATATAGCAAACAACCAGTCTTTTCTGACACCATGCCATTGCAATCATTTTTGGTCAAATCATCATTTTTGACATAATAAATACTCGAGGTAGTCATCGGATCGATAAATTCAGTACACATATCTTCACTTTCGGGACAGATGGCACCACGATTATTGTAATCTGGCGAAGTAAATATCGGCGGTTCTGAATAGCAATCAGGATCACTCGTATCAGCACAATTACATGGTTCAGGAATTCCAGCGTCATTTGTTACCCCTGTTTTAAACCAACCAGTTATATAATCCGAACCAACCCGAACTTCTTCTTTGTATTCACAGGTCAAACCCTCAGGATCGACAAAGTATGTATCCGAGCCAGTCGAAGTCTTGAATTTTTCACATTTATTTTCACTTTCGCGACATAAAATTGGATTGGAAACCGAATTATCGACAGTACTAATATATAAATCTGGATTATTGATCAATAAGGTATTCCCATAGCCAGCCGGAATTGGAAGGTTGTCGGTATCAAAAGATGGCACGCCTAATAAGCTACAACCTTTATTTTGAGCGTTACAATATTTATTACTGTCGTCGACTAGATAGACGGCCTCATCTCGAGATATACTCAAAAGATCAAAGCCTGTATTTGGTGTTGCTACGCCAGAAGGACAATCACAAGAATTTCCCGAGCTAACGCCACTTGATACTTGACAGAGACTATCAGCCCCACAAAACTCACCTTCCGGACAGGCTTCGTAAGCTCTACCTCTGTCATTAGACCCGCCAACACACGTATAGCGATTGAAATCTTGTGATTTGGCGATAGTTGAATTTTTGGTGTCGACTAAAATCTTACAACCGACCTTATCTTCGCTACATAAATTGGTAAATGATTTCAAATAAACCGTTAATCCACTTTCATCAGTATATTGTTTACAACCAAGCATTGAGCTTAGAGCTTCTCCATAAGACAAAGCTGGCGCAACTTCACATTTTGCCGGTGTATACCAAGAATCTTTGATTAAATAATAATTTTTGTTGGTTTCCTTGAGAGTTACGTTATCCAAGAAAAAGGTAGATCCGCCAATTCCAGCCGATGAGTCATTGAGTAAGGTTACTTTTTTATCACCTGTCCAATCTAGTGAAACCGGTCCGACTTCATAAGTATTCCAATCAGTCGTCAAAGCAACCACTTCGGTAAATCTATCACTTCCCGAACCAAATTCAACATACAAACTCCCTCCAGCCGTATCGCCTTTTGCCAAAAATGAAAGAACATAAGTTTTACCACTAGTAACCGAGCCTTCAAGTGTTCGAACTACCGCAGCCGATAAACTATATGGCTCGACTTTCAAAGAATTTCCACCAATATAAACCGATTCAGCTACGATGGTTGGTGTAGCAGCTACATAAGTTATTCCTCTAACTGTTTTTGTGCCTGGTTGCCAAAGAGTTTCATTAAGATCCCCTTCAAAATTTTCTTGGAAAACACGTCGGATGTTACCCGATTCTGAACCAGCATATTCACGACAACCAATTGAGGTAGCCGAACAGGTTTGCGATTTAATTGGATCGAGAGTTAGTAAACATTCACCATCAAACCAATGTCCTGCTGGACAATCGGCTTCATCATAAACTCTTTCACTATCGGTCGTAACATCACTTCGATTTTTTCGATATAGACTACAGCTATCAGTACAAGTGCTAACTTTGGTAATATCAGCATAATAAATCTGAGCACTATCACCAGCCGCATAAAATTCATAACAATTTGGATTGGTCACAAAACACTCACCACCAGCACCACAAGTAGAATCCAAATTACAACTTGCCCCAGTATTATTACACACCCCTCGATAGCATGATTCGACCACTGGAGTACTAGCACAAGTAGCTCTATTTAATAGATCAGTCGCTGATGTCGGTAGACTAATTGTAGTACATAATGAATTATTGTCGTCACTATTTTTAAGTAAATTGTATGACTTAAGTTGATAACCCGTAGTATCACTGCCTTGCCAGGTATAATATGCCTGACAAAGCCCATTGTCTGGTAATTGACAATTTTGGGCACGGCTAAAATTCTCACTACTTTCGGTACCTGAACTTAAATTTGTATATGCTTCACAACCAACTTGACTGGCACTACACTTTTTGGCAGTGGCTGAGATTAGATTGACAAAACCAGCAGTCAAATAATCATCACCTTCAGCAGGGACATCCCACCAAAGAGGTTTTTGTAAAAATGTTGAGTAACCATTACACTCAGCCGGACAAGTGTCGCCGTCATTGGCAATCGCTGGTATCCATGGACTGCCATCTTTTGGGGTATATTTCTGACAACCAACTTCAGTACTAGAACACGCCAAAGCATAATTACTACATTTGATAGCATCATTAGTTAGGTCAGTATCATAACAATTATAATAATCGGGAGCTTTCTTGATATATTTTTTGACAATATTATAGGCGTTTTCATAATTTACTGGTGATGTCGAATCAGCGGCGGCATCAATAGCTGAATCATATTCTGTTTTGTCCAAAACTTTTCCCGTTGCAAGTTTCTTTAATTCAATAAATTCTGAACAACCTTCTTCAGAAGAATCACATTCGGCGACATTATGATTGAGATAAACTCGACTGGTGCTTTGCCAATCAGTTAACTCGGCATCTTTGCTGGTGCTATACCAATAACAACCATAATTATTAGCATCACACAAACTAAAATCTAAAGACTTTTGTAGATAGGCAAAACCCTGACCATCGCTATCTCTAGTATATGTGCGACATGAAGCGTATTGAGAAGAACATTCTTTGCCACCAAAATCTCGAGCTAATTTTTCTTTGAGACAATAACCCCAATCGAGACAACTGCCATTTTTATCTTGATAAATACAATTTTCCCATGAAGCACAGACTTCTTGACGTGAAGAAGCTTCTGATTGAGGCGTCGAACCATAAACCTGAGCCGCACAACGAACTTCTGGAGCATCAAGCACCCATTCAGGATCGACTAAGTGCCACCATTTATTATTGACAGGATCGTCCATGTCGGTCGATGGATCACGCGGATCATAGCCAGCATTGTAATAGCCATTTACAATCTCATTCAAAGTTACATTACTTTTATCGACTTGCTTATTATAAATAATATTGGCTGCAATTTCCAAACCTAGTGGCACAATGCGCGCCTTTCTTAATTTTTTGATGTTGGTCAAAGAGTAACGACCGAGATAATCATCAGCACCATCTTCTTCATCTGGTGAGGCCACATACCAATCACCATGTAAATAACCTTTTTCAATGGCTTGTTTGATAGTTAATTTTTCGGTAATCGCTTTAGAAAAATTCTGATCAATCACACAATTATTCGGCTGAGCATAACGATTATCCGATGGACAAGCTGAAAATTCTCCCAAAATATCCATTGTACTGCCAGTTTTAATTTCAGCAGTCAATAATTCAGAAAAAATAGCCTCGGCCTGACGAGCTCGATTTAATTGAGCCAGACCACTTTCAGACCCAGAAATAGTACTTCTTTTTGCCTTGCCAGTCAGAATTTTTACGATCTTGGTCTGAAGTTCATTGACCATACTCGCCCAAAAAGATTTTACTAAAATAACTAATGGATTTTGGCTATTGCGGGCATTCTCAAGAATTTTGTCTCTTTTGGCTTCATCGGTCTTAAGCATGGCGATATATTTTTGTTCGGTGTCTGTCGCTGGAAGAATTTGACTACCTGAAATTTTATCCTTAACTCCAAAAAAACCGTTATTACCAGTCAAACTACTTAAAACATTACTGACGCTAGTATTTTTTATATTATCAGCTTTACTAGAAAAAGTTGCTAGCATCCCAATATCGGTGTTTTCAAATTTTAGTTGTGGCATCAAAGCTTCCAAATATTCCTTTGAAGTAGCGCTCTCGACAAATTTGCTCCAATTTTTTTTGACATCTTGCCATTCGCATTTTGGTTTGGCAATTTGTGGCATGACTATTTCCATTGCCTTAAACGATAGTTGTACTTTCAGACCCAATGAAATCACACCCGGATCACAAAGATCAATCCCAAGATTTTTACTCCAGTCTTCATTGAGTTGACCAGCCAAATCGCTGAGAGCATCTTCACCGGCTGCTGTTGCATATTCGAGAGGTGATTTAGACAAAAGCATCGGTGCTCCACCATTACCACCACTAACAATATAATTAGCCGTATTTCTGCCAGCTTCGGAACCGATTCGAACAGCGGCATTATTTAAAGCTACAAGTCCCGCATCTTTTATAGCTGCCCAAACCTTTTGCCAAATAGATTGTTTAACAGAATTAGTTTCCAATAACGGATCACTAACCACAAATTGAGCCGACGCCAAAGGTGCAAAAATTAGATTAATTGTTAAGACAAAAAAGACAACTGCAATCCAACTTTTTATTTTACTTTTTTGATAAAACATTTTATATAAATTTGAACTAATTTGAGCTATTAATAATTTTTATAAGTTCCTCATCGGTCAAGGTATCAATTTCTGATTGAGAAACACCGTTTTCAACTAAATATTTTCTGATGTCTAATAATTCTTGTGCTGTATATATCTTGTCTGTAGTAGTAGTGGTGGTGGTAGTATTATCTGTGGTGGCCGCCGTCCCCGATAAATAACTTGCCAAAACATTTTGATCGGTCATACTAATAGGATCATAGCCAAGACTAGTCACAGTATTTTGGTAAGAAATTAACAGATCAGCATCGCTAATCGCCGATAAGGTCGCTGCATCCATCCCTGAAGTTTGAAAAAAGGTGCGAATCTCGGTAGCGGTATGGCCAGAAGCACTTCCAGCCGTAATCATCGTCTCGGTCGAAGCTTGAGTTCCAATCGTTTCAGTATAAATTTGTTGTAAAGTCGCATCATCGACACCAGTCAATAAATCTTGTGATATTCCTGCTGCCAGTAACGCCGTTCTAATCTCAGCTGGAGTCATTGTTTTGGTGGTTGTAGCTGTACCCTGTGTATTCTCGGCAATCGCGACCCCACAATCTTTACCTTCGGCACACAGCGGATCGGTATTATTTTTTATTTCAGCCCCGTCAAGTAAACCATCTGAATCGGTATCGGCGACAAACAAACTCGTGCCATAAATAAATTTTTCATCATAGTCTGACAAACTATCACCATCCGTATCAGTCGCTTGCAAACGAGTAATTTCTTCGGCTTGCTTTTGTTCAGTATAAGCTGTCCAACCAGTTTTCTTGCCACCAAACGGCTCTTGCATCTTTGATTTCAATGATGTCACCCCATAAATAACCGTCGCCAAACCTAAAAGCAAAAACGAGGCCAAAATTATCTTTCGTCCCTTTTCAGATTCGAGCCATTCTTTGATTTGATCATTTTTCACTAGAATGAAAAATATTTAATATATTTATAATTATACACTAGCACAAAATCAATAGCAATGTGAAAAACTATTTTTGCGATTCAATAAAATCATACAGCCGAATCCAATCGGCGACAGTCAAGTCTTCTGCCCGAATATCCGCCCTTAAATTTATTTTTTGCAGGATCAAATCAATCTCAGGAAACAAACTTTTTAGGTTGTTGCGTAATTTTTTGCGCTTGCTGGCAAAGCCGGCCCGTACAATTTTGAAAAAATTTTTACTCTCAATTTTTAAATCAATTTTTTTTAATTTCAAACGCACTACGACCGAATCAACTTTTGGTACCGGAAAAAATTTGGTATTTGACACTTGAAATAAGATTTCTGGCTCAGCATAAAGCTGAGTCGCTACCGAGAGCACGCTCATTTCGCCCGGAAGAGCACAAAGCTTTTCGCCAACTTCTTTCTGAAACATCAAGATCATCTCGCTTGGCGGAGTTTTTAAGCTTAAAAATTTTTCCAAAAAACTCGAGCTAATTTGATATGGCAAATTGGCGACGACTTTGTAATCGGTTAATCCGAATTCAGTCGGATCAAAGTCTAAAATATCTTGGTTGATTATTTTCAGATTTTTAATATCCCTAAATCGGTCTTCTAGAATCGCAATCATTTTTCGGTCTTTTTCAATTGCCACTAATTCGGTAACCAATGGAAATATTTTTTGAGTCAAGGCTCCCAAGCCAGGACCAACCTCAAGAACATGATCAGCTGGTTTTAAGTCTGCTTTTTCGATAATGCGATTCAAGACATTTTCCGAAATTAAAAAATTCTGCCCGAGCGATTTGCTGGGGTGAATGTCATACTTGGCACAAATGTCATTGACGAATTTCTGATCGATTTTTTCCATGCAGGTATTATAGCAGAAGAAAGAGGGTTTGGGGAGGAGGTATTAATTTTAAATTTTAAATAAATGATTTAATTATTAAATGTTTTAATGACTAAATGCCTAGCTAATTATATTTAACTAAACTCAAAATTTATTATAACAAAATACTTTAAACCCGGTCCCCGAGCGGAGTCGAGGGGTCGTGGCAAAATAGTTGATCGATAATTTACCCTTCGACTCCGCTCAGGGACCGGTTTTTATTTTGTTTTGTGAATTAAATATGTTAATTTTGATTAAAAGTTTAAAATAAAAGAGATGCCATCTCTCCAAGAGATGGCATCTCTAACTTGATTTATTTTGGTTTTCTAATTGCAATGTTGATTTTAATTAAATGTGTTGTAGAGACGTCGATTTATCGCGTCTCTAAAATATTCAACCAGTAGATCAGACGCGATGAATCGCGTCTCTACGGTGTGCTCATTTTTGTTTATCTAATTTTA
>JBAYNP010000045.1:0-7223 GCA_041678785.1 Patescibacteria group bacterium
GAGAAAAACAGATCATATTCACCCGGGTCAAGGCTATCCATCTTCGCAACAATATCAAGCTTGCGATGGAAGATAGCCAAGCTTTTCAGTTCTTCCCAGTAAAGTGGAACTCCGATGTATTCTTTCATGTTTTCCACCATTGACACGGGCCGTACCAGCCGTGTCCGGATAGAGCGTTATGCGGGTGAGCACACTTCTTGATCTTGCCAAGGAAGTAGATACACATTTTTCTTGAGCATTTCATTTTCATTTGTCCGGCCATTCTATCATAATTCACCACACATCCGCTTATACCTCTCGCATTCGTTCCGGTTGGCAAATGGGCACGGCTCAGGCTTGAACCACTGCGCTTTAGGGTACCAGAATCCACGCCCGCTGTGCACCGGCTCGTTACATTCTTTCTTGATTTTGATCAGTTTTGTCTTCATCAGGGCCAACCCCTATTTTCACTTCCCGGATAAACGGCTCTTCCCGTTCAAACTGGTCAGCGGGGATAATGTGGGAATAAATACCCATCTCATCCGCTTTAGCCATATCCATCAGAAGGCCTATTCTATTCAAACACCAGCCAGACTTTTTGCAACCCCACTGAATCCCCTGTGCTTCCGGGCAATCGTAAAATGAGATAACTGGCATGATCGCTCCTTGGCTAAGTTATTCTATCGTCAGTGCACCAGTCGGGCAAAGGCGCATTGCCTCAGCCAGCTTCTCTTCATCAATCCGCTCGACATAATACCCACCGTATGCAAGCTCTGGCATAGTCAATGTCAAGCCCTGCCTCGGGTCCGGAGTAAGCAAGTTGCGGCATGATCCGCACCGCTGGCACAGGTAAGCGTAGACGACTATTTTCATTCAAACCCACCGTTTTCTTTGTTGACAATCCCCTGGGCCACAAGCCTGCCATTCATCTGCCACACTAGCTTGTTCAGGGTGTCTATTTTAGCGGTTAAGTTATTTATTTCAGCAAGTTTTACCTGTGCATTGGTGGCACGCTCAAGGGCCGTATATGATATACTGCCAATCACCAATATTGCAGCAAAAATACCAGCCATTGCCAGCATCATCATCCCGGTGCGAGTGAATAATTTCGCTACCGGGATACATGAGTTTTCGCTGCATTGCCTGTGATCCTCTTCAGGATAGGTTCCTTCGTGTGCAGCCATTATTCCCCTTTCTCTTGCCCAGAGTTTTCGCGCATCTTGCTCCAGAATGAATATCCGGTTGACAAAAGCCCCAGGCCGATGACAATAACCTCAACCCACGCTGTCTCAAGCCCTGCCGGAATGTCGTGTCCGTACTGCCGGAGTAGATTGCAAACTGCCCCGATAATAGGGAACGTCATTGCGGCGCCACCGGACATGATCCCAGCGCCAACTCTGTATGATTTATTTACTGGGTCCATCATGCACCTCCATTATAGCAAGTTTCGGGCATATGTCCACAAGGTTCTCATCCGCCTCAACTTCCACCTGCCGCCCGTATGCGTAATCCGGCAAGTTCTGGTCCCCGGTAAACTGCCGGCACTGGCCACAGGTGAGACCGCCAAGGCAGTGCCGGCAGTTTATCGTTATTGTCAATGGATGCTCCCGTTTCCGGAGAACTGTCCGCCGCCACGATGAAATGCTATTGCGCTGTAACCGCCAAGATAGTGCAAATACTCCTCAAGGTCATCATAGCCATCGGAATCAAAATCTGTTACGGCAGTTTGATCCAGATCGCCAAAAGTCGAAGTTTCCCACGCATCGGCCATGCCGTCAGAATCGGTATCTGCTGGAGGATCTGGTGTTGCGTAAGTTGGCCAATCGTCGGGGTAGGTCACGTCCTGTCGTAAACCACCAGTCCCAGCGATATACGCGGCAATCAGCCGGGCATCTTCTGAGTCACGTTCTGGTTTTGTGGCTCCGACCGTTGAAAGCACGGTGTCAGCGTATGTGCTTGACATTGCGGCTTGAGACACGGTATAGGGCATGGTCCATGGCGTTAGCTGTCTCCAGTCGGTGGATATCGGGTCATTTGTCCAGGTACTCCCTACCGTGTCCCACTCGTCCCCGCTTACGGATGACCGACTACTGCCGAGGTTCCCATACACATATATGGCTGGTTCAGCCGTCTCTAACGCCTCATTCCACTGATGAGCTTCACGTGTCCCTACATTAGAAAGAGGACCAGCTTTGCAGTAATTGTTGATCCAGTTTACCCTGGTTGTTCCATGGGAGATCATGGAATTTCCACCGTAATAATCATAAGCTACATTGTTGACAGCGTCTAAAATACACCCGTCAGGATTTCCACCGTCAATCAATGGGCTTCTATCCTTGTTGTGAGCCATATAATTGTGGTGAAAGGATACTCTCATATCATCAGACCACGGCCCCCAAAACAAAGGGCCTTTACTATGCTCCCCATCCGGGTGGCCGGCGTTACTTAAACCTTCTGAGAAAATACACCATTGAATAGTAATATTAATAGGACCGTAAGCCGTTTCCATTAACTCATCAACAGACCAACTAAAGGAGCAATGGTCTATAATAATGTTATCTGCTATATTAGGCATTCCTCCATCTATATAATTTCCCCATATTTGTAAACAATCCAATGATTCAGCATTAGCATTCATTCCGTATGGGTTTGTTTCTGCGTCGTAAGCGCCGATGCGATGTGATCCTGTACGAAATCGCATGTGTTGAATAACAACGTTTTGCGCGTTAATTTTCAACATGAACCCCGCAATGCATATCCCACCAGGAGAAGTCTGGCCGGCAATGGTTACATATGATTCTGATATAATCAAAGGGGACTCTAAATTTATAATCCCCGAAACATCAAATACGATATACCTGGCCCCAGCTGTTTCAACCGCCGCCCTCAAACTACCCGCCCCGTCGTCATTCAGATTGGTTACTTTGAGAACTGCACCGCCTCTACCACCGACACTATATGCGCCAGATCCCTCAGCTCCTGGGAATGAGGTAATAGCATGTCCGGTATCTGGCAGGAGTGAGAAAAATAATGCAAAGATTATGAATAAATATTTCACTTAAAACCCCGATGTATAAATGGTGGATATTTCAGCAGCAGAAAGTGCTCTCTTGAAAAAGAACGCATCCTTGACATTACCAACCAGAGAATCACCACCGTAATCAACATAGCCTATATCGAATGGTACGGGAGGATTATACACACCGGATGAATACGCCTGCGGAAAATCACCCCCGGTATATTCAGATCCGTCTATGTATATTTTTTTAGCCGTTCCAGTATAGACACAAACCACATGATACCATGTTGCCGCAACGATGACATCGTTTCCGGATACCCCGGAACTCCAAGACGATCCATCAGAACTGATGCCAAATTCTATATTATCATTTGCGGCAAAACGCCGCAAAACCCAACCGTAATTCCCGCCACCGTGACGACCGCCGAAAAACCCGTCAGTATCCGCATCAAAATAGAACCAGCCACCGAAAGAAAATGCCCCGGTCACATTGTAATCTGTGCCTGTGTCGTACACGTAATTTCCGCTCAAATGCAGGCTATATGTTCCGTTAGGAGGGGTTGGTGTCGCTGTCTCGTAGCTAACTGCACTGCTTTCTGACAGGGCATTGCCGACTGAGCTTGAATCTGTAAGATCGTTTTCAAACCGCCATACGCCCAAAACGTCAGCATCAGTCAGCAATGAAGCTGGTTCCTCTGTAGTAAACTGATACGGATTAAGCAACCAGCCCGAAGCGTAAACTTGTCCAGCTTGTAGCAAAAATATTAGAGCGAACGCGTACCGTAAAAACATACTTTAGCCCCCTTTCCTGCGATAGTGCTGCCTACTTGATCAATGTCAATGGTTATCACAGCGTCGTCCGCAATTGCCGTATCCGTAATTGTTGGTTGGGTTGTGGCATCTTTACTGGATGTCTCTGTTGTTTCAATCTGGATTTTGTTGGTTGTCATCACCGTGGCTCCGCCTTCATTCACATCAATGATCAAAGTGGCGTCGGTGGGGGCAGTGTTCACATTTGCTTTGAAACCAGTTAAAGTAAAAGCGAATAATGATCTAAAAGTTAGCTTCGCTGTCCCTGTGGTTAAGGCTGTTGTCTCATCAGAGATAGCCACGCAAAAGTCTACCGGAAAAGTGACCTTGTCTGCCTTCAATGCCAGCCCGTCAAAAACTGAGTTGCTTGATGCTGGCTGTGTCGTGTTGCCGTCTGAAGGGGTATCGTCGATATCGGTCGCAGTCAACGGTGTAATAAACGTTCCAACCGATACGGATTGCGTCGTGCTATCCCCCATCGTTTGATCGCCAGGCACCGCCCAAGCCATTACTTGCCCGGCTGTCGGTGCCGCAAGAGGGATTGCAAAAATTGTAGCGTGTGCGAGGTTCCCATAGATACCGAAACCGCTGGCTGATGTTCCCAAATCAGTATCTTCGAGAACGGTCATATACTGGCCACCTGCTGCTGTTCCTGGAATTGTCACACCCGTAGCAGAGACAGATTTATTGAAAGTAAAGGCATCATCACTTACCGTAAATGCCGGATCTGTCCCGGCGCCGGTATCAAAGGTCCAGGTCTTGGATGTTCCAGCCGCAGCACCCCATGTGATATCATCATGGATAGCAAAGAACTCTGCGTAGGTAATCCCTGCGATGGTGTCAGCATCGGTGAAGCGCGCCATGTCGTTGGCTTCAGGGGTTCCGCTGGTATCTACTGCCCCAGCTCCAGGCGCAACCCATGATCTTACCCCAGCATCGGTTGAACTGAGGACCCATCCAGTTGTGCCAGGATTTCCAAGGGCTGGCTCGTAAGATCCTGACGCCTGCTTCCCAGCCAGCGCAGTAAACACGCTCGCCCCATCCGGACAATGTGTGGTGTCACTCTCCGTTACTGCTGCGGCTATGACTGCGGCTGCGGCTCCGGCTGCATCAAAGTCCCCGGTAGCCGCCTCGGCAGCTGTTCCAAGTGCAGCGTTCCTTCCTCCCTTGTCAGCATCGAGATACCCGTTTGTATCGGCATCCAGCTCAATCGCCTGAGCATAAAAAGGAAACATGGCAAATGCTACTGCTATCAATATAATTTTCTTCATTTTTTCTCCTTACCAAGTAGCGGTTTCACCGCCGAATGTTGCAGATTCACCACCAAACGTCACAAGTTCCATAGGAGCATTATAAACCGTCCCTCCGCCAAGCCTCCCAGGTCCGCCCATGATGCTCAGCGCAATATTCCACGGGGTGATCGTGCCTTCGTAATAAGGATACGCTCCGATGTAGCCATACTTGCCGGCAATGGAGGCGTACCCATCAAG
Organism: Patescibacteria group bacterium; assembly: GCA_041678785.1. GTDB lineage: Bacteria > Patescibacteriota > Patescibacteriia > UBA2591 > JBAYNP01 > JBAYNP01. Next base: position 5,299 of record JBAYNP010000045.1, read on the forward strand.
CAACACACCACCACGCTTGATTGTCGCAGGGGTTTTTGCGGTTGGTCGGCCTTGGGTGTCGAGATACTGCTCCGACCCGTCGCTGTTCGCGTCCTGTCCAGCTACCTGCCATGCTGCCAGGTTTGCATAGGTCACCGCCGCTGTTTGAGCTAGCACGGTGTGAACTGAATTATATGAATTACAGTCACAGACCAATCCAACCGGCGCAGCATCCACAAATTGCAGAGTACGTTGCGCCTTATTTACATCAAAAATATCATTCTCAATGGCGAGATTATCCGCTCCTGTCTCGGCATAGATAACCGGGCGTCCTGTGGCTTGATTGCTGGTTTTGAAAGTGTCATTAAGGGAAGATGACCCATCAGCCGCACCTGTGAAATAAAACCCACTTATTCCACCCAGCGACCCATATGTGGCATCATCAAGGTTGTAAAAATAATTGTGGTGGGATATCATCTGCGCCGCGGTGTAAGCGCCGCGCGCAGAGTCATGGAGTCTCGTGCGTCGTAGGATTGTCCCCGCTCCGAAATTGAGAAAGACATATTGGGCTGAGCCGGAAAGGTCGCTGTCTTCCACAATCGTGTTGGTATACCCGGCCTGGATATCGACTTCATTTTCTGGAGCACCGTTGGTTACATTGCCGCGTAAGATATTATCCGTGCCAGTGCCATCATGTAACGTGATACTATCGTTTGTAACAACATCATAAATATGATTGTTTTCAGCCAGGCCGGCAGTGGCGTTTATGCCGAAAATTCCACCATTAGCGCACTCATATATCTCAGAGTTTTTAACATACCAGCCAGACCCCGAGACGGTGATGCAGGGGTTTGCGAGATTACTGTGGACTTTGACCCCGTCAACCTGCCAGACCCCTAGCGTAGCCGCCTCAATAGCCAGCAATTGCGCGTTCGACCCCTTGACCTCGATACCGGTTATTTTACAGGTTTTCGCGTTCCATATGATTGCCCCCCAGTCAAGACCGGTTGCATCAATAACCGGCATTGCCCCTGTTCCAAATGGGCGAATATCCAGATTGGCATAAATATTGAGTGTCTCAGCGTATGTCACCCCTCTCTGCAAATAGATGATATCCCCGTCCTGCTCTTCTATATCAGCGATGAGCGCGGTGAATGTTTCATGGGCAAGGCCAGGAGCTGCCCAATATGTGGTCGCCCCACACACCGCAGGGGCAGCGAGAAGGGCTATGGTTAGGTAGAGTTTCTTTTTCATCGTGCGATAATAAAAATGAAGGTTGCTTTCTTACCGTCCCCCGCGTTTGTGATATCCAGTACTGGAGGTGAACTTAACGGATCAAACACCATGCTGCCGTCCAGGTTACGCACGTAAAGTCTCACCGATTCCGTCACCGCCAGATTCATGCCTGTGGTGCGAAGCAGGTCTTCTTTCAGGGTTGATGCGCCATCAAACAATTGCACATCAAAAAGTGTGGTTGGTGTGTCGGCGCCCTCCCCGAGGTCGACCTTGACCCCGAGTATCGTCCCCGGCCGCTGCACAGTGAACAGCCCGGCGAGTACCCCGCCGCCATCGGTCGCAAAGTCAAATGATCCGGACCCGTCCGCAGCGGTCACAAGGTCAAGAACCACCGTGTAGGTAGTCATGCCCATGGCCGAGGACGATCCGTAGGTGGTAAGGGCAATATCGGCCGCCATGGCCGGGGATGCCCACAAAAAGGCCAGAACGATAAGAGCGATAAGTTTTTTCATTTTATTTCTCCACTATGGTATTTCAGGCTGCATCGCCCCGTAATACGTTGATAACTCGTCCTGCAAGATAGGGGCGTTACTTAATAGTGTGGATTTCGCGTCCGTGTAATCGTAAGTTTCTCTCAAAATAAGTAGCAACTCATTAAGAAATGATGTCGCGTCCGCGCTCCCCCCCACAATACTTTCCAAAATGATAAA
>JBAYNP010000046.1:0-7211 GCA_041678785.1 Patescibacteria group bacterium
ACCCATACAAATTTCTAATTCTAGGCAAAACCTATCCCCGCCAAGTTTTGATTGAAAGAATCAACCAGCGCGTTGATGTGCGTCTCGATCAAAATATGGTCCAAGAAATTCTCACTCTTCATCAAAATGGTGTCTCTTGGAAACGCCTCGACGATTTCGGCCTCGAATATCGCTATATTTCACGCTATCTGCGTGGCAAACTTGAATATGATGAAATGATTGAAAGATTAAAAATTGCCATCCGACAATTCGCTAAACATCAGATGACTTGGTTTCGTAAAATGCCCGATGTTAATTGGGTAAATAAAGAAAGCCAGGCAAAAAAACTAGTTAAAGATTTTTTGAAGGAATAAAACTTAAGCTAATATCTGTTTGCAATTTTACCTCAATCTCTCAATCAACAATTCTTCAATCACCTGCGGATCGGCCTTACCTTTACTCAATTTCATAGTTTGACCGACAAAATATTTTAACAACGGCAGTTTGCCCGCCTGATATTCTTTGACCTGTTCAGGATTTTTAGCAATCACTTGATCAATAATTGTGCTCAGATCTTTTTTGTCACTAACTTGATTCAGATCGCCAGCCTCAATAATCTGACTTGGATCACCACCATTTTCAACCATAATGTCGAGAATTTTCTGCGCGGTCGTGCTATTAATTCGACTCCCATAAACCAAAGTAATTAGCTCAGCCATATTTTCTGGACCAACTTTTGAATTATTCAAATCGATTCCTTGGTTATCTAGAGCAACCTTGAGTCGATTGACTACCCACGACAAAGCCATTTTACTAATTTTGCCACCATCACGCTCCCAAATTTCCTCGGTCGTGCCTTCGATTTCACTCGTCGAACTGAGCCAGCTGACCAATTCTGAAATTACGTTTTCAGTATAATTGGCCAAACTTTCATTTTGAATTAAAACTTCAGTTTCATCGCCGACCAAGCCAAATTGATCTCTAAATCTTTTTCTTTTCTGCCACGGCAATTCTGGAATTTGAGATTTTTCAATTCGTTTCAAATCGGCGTCGCTAAATTCCATTGGTGGAATATCTGGCTCAGGAAAATATCGATAATCCGCCAAAGTTTCTTTGACGCGTTGCAAAACGGTTTGGTTTTTATTTTCGTCCCAGCCCATTGTTTCTTGTTGATCTGTAATTATTTCTTTTTGTCCTTTTATTGCATACGTAAGCGGTAATTTTATTTCTTTTGTAACTACTCTTCCTGGTATTGCACCTCTTTCCCAAATTTCGGTTTGGCGTTTAATTTCATATTCAAGTGCCTTTTCAAGCGCTTTGAAAGAATTGAGATTTTTGATTTCGGTTTTTGGATAAAGCTTATCTTCGCCAATCGGTCGCAAAGAAATATTACCATCACAACGCATCTGACCATTTTCCATTTCAGCATCTGAAACTTCGAGATAACGCATCAAAAGTTGCAATTCCTGCATAAACTTCTTGGCTTCAGCTGGCGAACTAATTTCTGGCTTGGTGACAATTTCACACAAAGGCGTCCCCGCTCGATTGTAGTCAACCAAAGAATAATCCAAATCTTTCGGGTGAATCAATTTGCCCGTGTCTTCCTCCAAATGAATGCGTTCGATCGCAATTTTTTTTTCTTCACCTTTTATTACCATTGGTAAATAACCATTCTCGCCCATCGGCAATTCATATTGAGAAATCTGATAACCCTTTGGCAGATCGGGGTAAAAATAATTTTTACGATCAAATTTGGTATATTTATTAATTTTAAAATTGAGCGCTAGACAAATTCGGTGCGCGAAATTGATCGCCGTATGATTGACGACCGGCAATGTTCCTGGCTGACCCATACAAATCGGACAAATCGCAGAATTTGGCTTAGCGTATTCCAAGTTGGTGTCGCACCCACAAAACATTTTTGATTTTGTTTTTAATTGAACATGAATTTCAAGTCCAATTACTGGTTCTAGTTTCATATTTATAAAATTTCTTTAACAATTTTCCAAACAGAATCGGCAATTTCTTCTTTGGTTAAAATTTCTGCTTCAGGAGCACATTCGATTAATTTAAATTCGTTGAATAATTCCGTAATTTCAAGATAAGTTTCTTCGGCTCGCTTCAAATGTTCAAAGCTATTTTGATGAATATCATTAGTTTTACCTTTCCAATCTTCTCTAATTCTGGCCTGAACTAATTTTTGAGACACTTCCGCTGGTACGTGCAAAATGATATTTAGATCTGGTCGCGGAATCTTAAACGTTCCATATTCTAAAATATCCAGCCAATCAAAAAGCTGTTGCCTTTCTTCTTTAGTAACCAACTTAGCTCCCTGATGTCCCATATTCGCCGTCACATAGCGATTCGAAACGACGATTTTGCCATCCTCGAGCCATTGTCTAATTTTAAAACTAGCATCATAGCGATCAGCCGCATAAAAAATCGAGGCAATTTTGGCATCAACCTCATCGACACCACCGTATTTACCTTCAAGATAATTTTCAACCAAGCCAGCTGATTTGGTGTTATATTGTGGAAAATCAGCCATTTCGACAGCATAACCTTCGGATTTTAATTTTTGGATCAAAATCTCAGTCTGGGTGGTTTTGCCCGAACCGTCGGTTCCATCAATCACAATAAATTTACCTAGCATGTTTTTAAAAATTAATTTTACTAATCACCTGTTCAATTTTTTTGTACAGCTCATCCAAACTTCCGTCGTTAACAATTGTATAATCGGCAATTGCGATCGGACCAGCAATCGCTAAGTTTTCAATCTGACTACGATCGCGTTCCTTAGCCTCTTCCATCGTAAAGGTGCGCTTCATGCCATTATGATACTCTTCACGATTGACTAGACGCTCATGACGCATTTTCGGCCCAGCCTGAACTGCTAACACATAGAAATTGTCACCGAACTCATCTTTGAGTTTCAAATATTCTTGCCATGAATACATACTTTCGATAACGACATCACCTTGCGAATAGGCCTGACGAATTTTTTCGATATTTAAAATCGCAAAGGCGGCCATCCCATATTTCTTGCGTAAATCTTCGCGAATCATTTTTTCATTTTGGTTGTTTAATTCCAAACCGCGTTTTTGAATTTCATCAAAAGTCACCTCACCAAAATATATTTTTTTAAAATTACTTTCTTCAAGCTTTTTCACCGTCACACTCTTCCCCGCTCCTGGCAAACCAACGACGGCAATTATTTTTTTGTCCATATTATTCTGAGTTATATTTTGATTAGTTAGTTCAACTTCGACTGCAATCTCCGGCATTTTAATTTCTTCAGCAATTTCGGTTTTGATTTCAGTTTGAATTATGGTTGGTTTAGCAACCGGCTCTGGCTTAATTTCTGGCTGATTTTTTTCTTCAACAGCTTTCGGTTCAGCTGACATCTTGAAACCAACTCCATATTGATTTTCATCTTCCAAAATATCTTTATTTTGCCAATCATTAGTCCAATCTTCAATATGAAATGTTTTTGGCTTGCCTTCTTTGGTCATTACAATGACTCGGCGAATTCCGGCGTTAAGGATCATTTTTTTGCAGATAAAACATGGAAAAGCGTCGATCAAAAGGCCACTTGGCATTTTCTTACCCCAAATATACATATCACCACCAAAAAGACTCACTCCGGCCCGAGCGGCATTGATAATCGCGTTTTGCTCGGCATGAACACTTCGGCAGGTTTCATATCTTTGTCCACTTGGAATTCCAAGCTTGTCGCGCAAACAAAAACCATGTGACAAGCAATCCTTGGTCCCTCTCGGCGCCCCGACATAGCCCGTAGCAATAATTTGGTCGTCGCGGACAATAATTGCCCCGATATTGGCTCGATAACACGTACTTCTAGCCGAAACCTCTTTAGCAATACTGAGATAGTATTCGTCCCGTTTTGGTCTGGAATTAATTGGTCCCCCTTTGTCTTGAATATCCATATTGAGTTGGGTTAATAATCAAGAATTCATTGTGCTTATCTTAGCATATTTTGAGGAAAAAATAAAAGTATTAGAAAAGCTAAATATTGTAAGGCTGATTAAATTTGAAAGCGACAATAATTATTGTCGCTTTCAAATTTAAAAACGTTTTTGCTGATAAAAAATTTTTAGAACCGGGCCCCGAGCGGAGTCGAGGGGTCGTGTTCAATACCCTTCGACTCCGCTCAGGGACCGAACTTTTTTATTTTGTGAGTTCGATAAATTATTCTAAAAATCCAAGCCGCGCCTTCCTGAGAGGGATTCTTCGACTGCGCCTCGGGTACGAGGCTCCGCTCAGAATGACACCTAATATTGTTAAAAGAATTGCAATGTTAACTTTTATTAAAAATACTAATCTCTGAGACTAACTAAGTTTATAGAAAATAAAAGCGGTACGAAACTGCACCGCTTTTATTATATTTAAGTAAACCTTAGATTGAAAATTTAACCCCTTGACCCATCGTCGATGAAACTGAAGCACTTTTGATATAGCTTCCTTTGACACCACCTGGTCTTAATTTCTTTAACTCAGCCAAGAAAGCATCAATATTTTCCTTAAGTTTAGTTTCATCCCAAGAAACTTTACCGACAATTTGGTGAACATTACCCGAATCGTCATTTCTAAAGGCGACTTTACCACCCTTAAGATCTTTGACAGTCTGACCAATATTTTCGGTGACGGTTTCATTTTTTGGTGATGGCATCAAACCACGAGGTCCGAGCACACGAGCAATCTGAGCCAATTCTTTCATCATCATTGGTTCGGCAATGGCTAATTCGAAGTCGCATTTACCAGTTTTTTTGATTTCAGCAATCAATTCAACTCCACCGACAATATCAGCTCCAGCATCTTTGGCTTCTTTTTCTTTACCTTCAGAAACAAAAGCGACGACTCTTTTGGTCTTACCAGTTCCATGAGGCAAAACGACGGTTCCTTTGACATTTTGCTCACTCTTTTTGACATTGATTCCAAGATTGAAGTGAACCTCGACGGATTCATCGAATTTGGCCTTAGCATTACTCTTGATGAGCTTGACGGCATCGACAAGAGCGTATTTTTGATTTTTATCTAATTCCATATTGTGTATATTAACTAATCTACAATTTCAATTCCTGCCTGACGAGCTGTTCCAGCGATAATCTTCATGGCAGCTTCAATATCGTTGGCATTCAAATCAGACATTTTGGTCTCGGCAATTTCTCGTAATTGCTTTTGGGTAATCTTGCCGGCTTTTTTCAATAATGGGCTACTTGAGCCTTTTTTGATCCCAGCAGCATCTTTCAAAAGTTCACCAGCTGGAGGAGTTTTGCAGATAAAATCAAAACTACGATCATCATAGACGGTAATGACAACAGGGACAATACTTCCCATTTTATCCTTGGTTTTTTCGTTAAATTGAGTACAAAAATCCTGAATATTCAAACCGTGCTGACCAAGAGCTGGACCGATTGGAGGAGCTGGATTAGCTTGGCCGGCCTTGACTTGAAGTTTGATTTTTGCCTTTTCTTTCTTTGCCATAATTTATATAATTAAACTTTTTTAATCTGTAAGAAATCTAATTCGGTTGGAGTTTCACGACCAAATAGGTCAATTAAGACTTCGACTTTACCCTTGGTTTCGTCAGTATCAATAACCTTGGCTTCAAAATTCTTGAAAGGTCCATCGACAATCCTGACCAAATCACCTTTGATGACGTCAATTTTGAACTTGGGTTCTTCGACTCCCATGCGAGTTTTCAAATCATGAATTTCGTCTTCTGAAATCGGAGTTGGAGTGGTACTCGTGCCAATAAAACCAGTCACATTTGGTGTATTTCGCACCACATACCAAGAATCATCAGTCACTACCATCTTAACAATGACGTAACCTGGGAAAATCTTTTCGGTAAAAACATTACGTTTACCATTTTTAATTTTGATCTTTTTTTCAGTTGGTACCAGAACTTCGAAAATCTTGTCTTCCATTCCCATGGATTCAATTCTTTGTTCGAGATTGTGTTTCACATTTTCTTCATAACCAGAATAAGTGTGAATCGCATACCATCTAATTCCTTGATCTATACTTTGCTTTGGCATATTTTTTATTTTTATTTAGCTATAATTTTAAAAATTTGCACAAAACCCAAATCTATCAATCCTAAAAATATCGCTACTCCAAGACTAATTCCGATCACAACCAGAGTGTGATCTTTGACTTCGTCTTTTGAAAGCCAACTAACTTTTTTTAGCTCAGCTTTTGAAGCTTTGAAATATTCGACTAGATTAAACATATCTTTTAATTTATCTATTTTAAAAAGCCCTTCTTGGGCATCTCAAGAACTATTGTAATACAAAACTAAAAATAATGCAAGGGCTTCTAAACGTCTAGATTTTTAACGCTCTTGGCCTTGGTTTGAATGAACTTTTTACGAGGCACGACATCACTTCCCATCAATATTTCAAAAATTTCATCAGCCTCTTCGGCACTATCGACAGTCACCCTTTTTAATAAGCGCGTGGCTGGATTCATCGTCGTTTCCCAAAGCTGACTTGGGTTCATTTCTCCGAGACCTTTGTAGCGTTGGATTTTGACTCCGACCATATTCAAAGCCACACCTTCGATTGAAATTTCTTCACCAGAAGATTCTTCATCCGAAAACTCGTCATTTTTTTCAACGTCTTCAATTTCAACTTCTTCATCATTAATACCTTTGGTTGCAAAACCTTCAGCAAGCTCCTTCTTGCTTTTTGTAGCTTTTTTTTCAATTTTAACAGCGGTTGGAATTTTTTCAAATTTATCCAAAATTTTCTTGAGCTCTTCATCAGAATAAGCATATTCGGTATTTTTACCCTTTTCAACTTTATATAATGGTGGCTGAGCAATGTAAAGATAGCCACTATTGATAATTTCTCTGAAATAACGATAGAAAAACGTTAACAAAAGTGTTCGAATATGGGCCCCATCGACATCAGCATCGGTCATGATAATAATTTTGTGATAACGCAAACCCGAAATATCAAAACTCTCACCAATACTGGTGCCAAAAGCGATAATCATGTTTTTGATTTCGTTGTTGATGAGCATTTTATCAAGTCGCGCTCGTTCAACGTTCAAAATCTTACCGCGCAATGGCAAAATTGCCTGAGTTCGTCGATCGCGACCCTGTTTAGCGGAACCACCAGCGGAATCTCCCTCAACGATATACAATTCGCCTTCTTCGGCGTTTTTTGATGAACAATCAGCCAATTTACCTGGCAAGGTTAATC
>JBAYNP010000047.1:0-7013 GCA_041678785.1 Patescibacteria group bacterium
CGATGTCCATGTTCGACGTGTGGAATATCGGGTCTGTCCATTTCTGCTCGAATAATTGGTATGTCAATTATGATTTCGCCCGCAAGGAAAAGACGTCTTTCGGCTGGCTCCTGATCAAGAAGGTGCCGGTTTCGAAATCGACCAGCAAAAACTGGAGTTTCCAGGAAGATCTTCTGTCCAAGTTAGAGAGAGTTCCCAGCGCCGCCGAGATAAGCTGGTTCATCACAACCTATTTCGATGTTCGTGGTGTCCGGCTCTTCAAACGCGCTTGTGTTCGGACGTCCAGTCGCGACTCGAAAGATTGTCATGTCATAATCGGCGAGTTTAAATCCGACGGACTCTGCGTCTACTCCTATGAGGACTGGGACGAATCCAATGACCTCGGGTTGTCGGCCACTAGGAAGCGATTGATAAAGCGATTGATCCCTTAAGGGCTTGGAGTGCTTGAGCCTTCGTAATTTTTTATGAGGGCTTTTTTTTATAGAAGTGAATACTCACACTCAAGGCTTCTGAAAGGTAAGCAATCTTTTACTTACCAACATTCCGGAAGTCGTAGTTGTAAAACTTGGCAACTTTCTTGATATTATTCATTTTTTTCCATAAAGTAACCATATATTCTTTATTCTCAAGCATCGTTATAAGACCCGGCAGTGCCTGACCCCAAAAAACGCTTTTCGAAAGGAAGGTGTTTTTTGTTTTTAGAATAAATTTTAAGAATATGCTATACTATAAAAACCTTAATTAAATAAAAAATTATGCCAAAAATAAAAAATGAATGTGAGTGTGGTTGCGATTCAAACAAAGAATCAAAATGCTGTTGTTCAAAACATAAAGGGGTTTATATTTTAGTACACGTCGCTGTCGTTCTAGTAATATTTTTGATGGGAATGTGCGTCGGGATGATGGCTGGTCGTTTTGATGGCGGATTTGGTAAAAGCTTTCATGGTCAAACTGGTTATCCTACGACACGTAGCGGTTTTACCAAAGAAACTTGCCCAATGATGCAAGGAACTACCGTTGATGAGACATTACCAGTAGAATCAACAACGCCAATTGAAGCTACAACTCCAGAAGTAGGTCCAACTGCTGAATAATTCTAGATAAATTTTTTAAAAAACAGTTTCAAGTTTTTTGGGACTGTTTTTGTTTTGGGTATATTTGATAAGTCTTTTAAAATAATTTGTTGAACACATGAAATAAAAAAAGTTCTGTGACCGAGATTAATATTTTTTGATAAAAATCAGCATTGCAATTCGTTCAATAATATAGGTGTCATTTGACAGCGTGGATTTGATAGATTACCCTAAAAATTAAAGTTGCGCCTTTTGGGGAGGAATTTTTGTTTCAATAGCCAGTTGATAAAATATCGTGTAAAATTGAAGTTAGATTAAATTTATTCTAAAAATATGGACAAAAAAATTATTATGCTCGGTCTAGTAGTTGGTTCGACGGTCGGTGGATATTTACCAGCAATTTTTGGGGCGAGTGTTTTTTCGTTAGTTTCGATTTTATGTGGTGCTTTGGGTGGATTTTTGGGGATTTGGATGATGTTTAAGATTTTGAATTGATTTTATTGCAGGGGTGTGGTAAGTTGAATGAAAATAAAAAGGAGGAAGTGTGAATTTTGAAAGCTTAAAATTGGTAGCTCTAGCCTACCATAAAAGTTTTATTGGGACGACTGGTAAAGTCGAGCTTTTTGATAAGCTCAATTCTTCTTGTTTGTTAGTTTTAGAAGAGCCCTTAGATATAGATGGTGCCAGAACAGTTCTCGAATTGGCTCCAGCCGGAAGTTCTTCCAAAGCTATTGCTCACCAAAAATGGGCGGAGCTGGTGGCCGCAGAAGAAGTCTCCAAAGCAACTTCATTTAAAAGGTTGCTGGAAATAAAAATACAAACCTCAAATCCAAAAATTCATTTGGCGATTGTTGAAAAAGGGCTTAAAATTTGTAAAACAGATGAGGATTGTGCAAGACTCCTTGATCTTTATCCGTTTTTAAAAGAAGGATAGATGTTGAATGGTTAAATTTGTTTTGCCGCGCTAGTCGCGGCTTTTTTTATTCCCTTCTTCCCGATTCCGCGGTATAATTAAAACAGCTTTAAAATCATTAACTCAAACTTATGTCTCAAACAAATCAAAATGCGAAGTTCACATTTTTTTATCTCTTGTCGCTGGTGGCGTTGTTTTTTATGGCATTTTTTTCGGGTGCGATTTGGTTCCAATTAATTAGTAAATATATTCCCGACACTTTGAATTACTCAGGAACTTTCAATGGCGAATTTTTGAATTTTGCGATTGCAGCGGTTTTGGTGGCGACGCCGATTTATTTTTTGACGATCAAGTGGATCAAAAAAGGTTTGAAATCTGGCGAATTGAGTGCTGATTCTGGTTTGCGAAAATGGTTGACCTACCTAATTATTTTTGCGGCGTCGGTGACTTCGATTGGTTGGTTGATCGGCGTAATTTCGATGTATCTGAGCGGTGGTCTGACGAGTCAATTTATTTTCAAAGCTTTGACTGCGATGATAATTTCGATTGGCGTCTTGGCTTATTATATTTATGATATCAAACGTGAAAGTTTCGAGAAAAAAGATAAAACCAGTTTGATTTATTTTATTGTGTCTTTAGTTTTGATTGTGACGACCTTGGTTTTCGGATTTATAATAGCTGATGGTCCAGCCAAAAGTCGAATGATCAAGCACGATATTCAAGTTTTGAACGAAGTCCAATCAATCAAATATGAAGTTGATGCGTATTATCAGACTCACGACAAGACATTGCCAAGTAATTTAACTCAACTCAATAGACAATCGACTGGCAAATTTACAATTACTTATAAGACGATCGATAATCAAAAATACGAAGTCTGCTCAGATTTCCAAATGAATGGCAGTGATTTGAAAGGCAATCAGCAAGTTTATTTCGAAGATAGATTTTTAAATTTCAACGTTGGTTATAGTTGCTTGCAGTTTGACATTACAATTCTAGATGCTAATGTAAAACCAATGAATTAGTTTTAAAATAATGCGCTGTCTCTTTCTGCTTTCTGGAGGGCTTGATTCCATTCTCGGAGTCAAGCTTCTTCAATTACAAAACATCGAGGTCGATTTACTAGTTTTTACGAGTTGCTTTTTTAGTTCACAGCAAGCCGAAATGGCTGCCGAGGAACTGGGTTTAAAATTAAGAATTTACGATTTTTCACAAGAACATTTAGAATTGGTCAAAAATCCTTCGCGAGGTTATGGAAAAAATATGAATCCGTGTGTTGACTGTCATTTGCTAATGTTAACCAAGGCCAGAGAAATTATGGAAAGTGAAAATTATGATTTCGTGGCGACTGGTGAGGTTCTGGGTGAGCGACCAATGTCACAAAACAGAAATATGTTGGATTTGATTGAACATCGATCGGGTTTAGTTGGGAAATTATTACGTCCGCTATCAGCAAAATTACTCGAGCCCACAATTTTAGAAAGTGAAGGAAAAATTGATCGCGAAAAATTTGAAAGTATTAGTGGTCGTGGTCGAGAAAGACAATTTGAATTGGCCAAGAAATTCAAAATTAAAAATTATCCGACGCCGGCGGGTGGCTGTGTCTTGACCGACCAGGCTTTCAGTCAAAGATTGCGAGAACTGTTTGCGAAAAATCCGCAGTGTGATATCAATGATGCCGAGCTTTTGAAATTCGGGCGACATTTTTGGCTAGGTGAAAATAAATTGGTTATCGGTCGAGATGAAGGTGAAAATGAAAAAATAAAAAGCTTGAAAAAAGACGACGATTATCTCTTTGAGCTTGAAAAGTTTTTTGGGCCGGTGGGTTTGCTGCGAGGTTCAAATATCGATTCAGCAACAATTCAGCAATCGGCTGAAATGGTGGCGTGGTATTCGACCAAGGCGAGAAAAGAAGCTGAGGTTGAAGTTAATTTTTGGTGTCGAGGAAAAAAAGAAAAGATAAAGGTGGTGGCGAAATTGGGAATGTTGGGAAAATAGTTAAAATAGAAATATTATAAATCAAATCCAATGTTACGTTTACTCCAAAAATTTAAGTTCGGTCCCTGAGCGGAGTCGAAGGGTGTTTAACACGACCTCTCGACTCCGCTCGAGGACCGGTTTTACCGTGATTTATTCATATCACCAATCGTCTTGAACTATGATTAAGCTGATTAACTGATGGACTATGATTCTAAAATCATAGTTCTCATAGTAATCAGACGAATCATAGTTCAAGACTAATACAACCTCTTTACAAAAAACCATTTTTGAATTAAAATGTTTTCATTGATATGAGTATTTGCGGGTATCGTATAGTGGCTATTATGCGACCTTGCCAAGGTTGAGACACGAGTTCGATTCTCGTTACCCGCTCCATCGAGCTCAGCTCGACCATATCAGTTTAGCTCGACCATATCAGTTTAGCTCGACCATGTCAGCTTAGTTCGACCGTATCAGTTTAGCTTGATAATTCTAATTTATCATTTAGTCTACATAGGCAATTTAACAGGCCGCGGTGGTGGAATTGGTATACACGAAGGACTTAAAATCCTTTGGCGTAAGCCTTGTGGGTTCAAGTCCCACCCGCGGCACCAAGAAAGGTGTTTTCATTTTGGAAGCCCTTTTTTGTTTAGATTGTGGGTTCCCAGCCCGAGGCTGGTCCGCCTGGGGCGGAAAGTCCCACCCGCGGCACCAAAAAAGACTTTTCGTGAGAAGAGTCTTTTTTGATTAGACAAATATTTGACATTTATAATATAGTATGCTATACTTAAGATAGAAAAAGTTGAAGAAATAGGAGAAAAAATGTTTTTTAGACATCCAAATATGCGCCAAGTAAAGGTTCGTCGGCAAATGGTGGTTATAAGCCACCCGTTTACCGGTAGCATCTCTTTGCTTATCTCTTCCCTTGGGGGAAGAGACTTCCTAATTATTCGGGCTTGGAAAGGAGCTCCTTCCAAGCTTGTTAGTTGCCCACGTCTTCGTCTTAAGGAAGACAAGACTATTCTTATCCTGTTAATCAGGGCAGGGAATTTTCCCCCTGTCATGGAAAAAGATTTACTCGACATGGTTGAAGAGGCACTAAAATAAGTCTCTCAAACCAAGTCGAAAAAAGTTTTTGAATACAACCCACTTAGTAGCAATTAATTGCAAACGGTGGGTTTTTTATTTAATTTAAAAAGACTTTTTGTGAGAAGAGTCTTTTTTGATTTTAAAAATATTTTTTAAGTTGTAATAATATTTTATGAGGGTATAATTTATTTATATGAATAAATTATATATCTTTTTAACTCGGCCGATCATTCTTTTTTGTTTGGCAATTTTAATTCTCGTTAGTCTGATTATTGTTTTAATCCCAATGGACTGGGGACAAAGTGCCAATGTTTGTTCGACGACTGCGATAAGCTCGCCTACTTTTGTCAAAACTTATCATATTCGTGAAGATGCTGATGGTTTTGGAGTTTTCCCGACTAAAGATGGTGGATATTTATTGACTGGTGAGGCTATTTGGGGTAGCGGGATGGCAGCGCCTTATCCATATATTGCTCGGACGGATTCCAAAGGTGAAGCTTTGTGGACCAAAGATTTTAGTAGTCAGGCCAATGCTCTAGGTAGTCTGAGTTCGAGTTATGTCGGTCGCTTGGCAGTCGAAACTGTCGACGGCAATATTGTGACCGCTTCGGACATAGTTGATTTTAATGACGATAAATATGAAGAAGTCAAAGAAGTTTATGGTGATATTTTGGTAACCAAAATGAATTCCAAAGGAACTCAGCTTTGGTCGCTCTTGTTGGGTGATTACAGCTTAGATCGTCCATTGAAAATGTGGGCTTCGACTGACGGTGGGGTTTTGTTATTATCTCAATTTGCAAAGACTGGTTATGGCAACAATATTGCGGATCTTGATGCGGTGCCCAAGTATACAGTGCTGATAAAAATTGATAAAAATGGCGTCGTTCAATCTTCAAAAAAAATGAACTGGGATGTGATCGACATGCAACGTTTTGCTGATGGGAGTTTTGTAGCTTTGGCAAATATTGCGGTAGCCAAAACCGAACAGCCTGAAAATATCTTGGGACCCGAAGTCGTGATGCATGATTTACCAACTATTATAAGACTCGACAGTAATTTAAAGGTTGTCTGGGCCAAGAGCATGGAAATGATTCCGACTGAAATCAATGCCCCGACGAGTATTACTAGTACTGGCTTTACGATGGGGAAAACGAAGATTCGCTTAGCTGGTGGGGAATTTAAAGCCATCCAAATCGTGTCGGATGGTAGTTTTTTGGTTTTTGGTTTTAATAATTTGCTATTAACTCAAGGTTTATCGGCGGGAGCGACAATCTCTAGTGAAGATATCAAGCTTCGTCCGTTGGTGGCAGTCAAATTCGATGCCAAGGGTAATTACAAATGGGCAAAAAAATTAACCACTTATTTACAAGCTGGCGGATCATTCTTGGATTTTCATGTAGCAAAAACCACCGATGGTCATTTTATAATTATGAAAGGCGTGGTTCGCAATAGCGATACGATTGATGCCAAAACTCAAGATGCTGCCCAAAAAAGACAAGCTTTCTTGAATAAATGTGACGAAGTTAGGGGCAGTTGTGATGACGAACGAAATTTATCTGCCGAATTACAAGCCTTGGATCAAGCAACCAACGACGCTTTAAAAGTCTTGGCCGATGTTTCAGCCAACAATGTCGAATTAATCAAAGTCGATGCTGATTTCAATCCAATGTGGGTCAAAAAGTATGACGTCGAAAGATCTTTTGAGGGCTATAGTCTGCAAGCAACTTCTGACAACGGGATGGTGCTGGCTGGTGATATGCTGACGACCAAAATGCACATGACAATCAGCGGTTTAGAGCCATACAAAGAAGCTATTTTAATAAAAACTGATGCCAATGGCGAGGCAAGTGGTTGTGCCTCTGTTTCGAGTCATCCAGAAGCGACGCTAGAAGACAGAAGTCAATATTTGGTATCGCAGGACATGGTTGTGGCGAGTGGTGAAAATAAAGTGATGAGTA
>JBAYNP010000048.1:0-6585 GCA_041678785.1 Patescibacteria group bacterium
AATCTTTTCAGAAGCACCCGGGGGTTTGGGGGTGGCACCCCAACCGTTGTGGCTAGAAATTGCGAACGTTAATCAACGTGATGAGGGAATTTGCCACCCCCAAGAGTTTTTGGTACTTTTTGCGGTCAAAAAGTACAAATCAAAATGCGTTGAGTATGGATTTAAATAAAACAAGAGTTTGATCACACAAAATAGTTTTTTATTCTTATCTTTACGTAATCCACGGATAAGGGACCCGCCTAGACTCGGCGAG
Organism: Patescibacteria group bacterium; assembly: GCA_041678785.1. GTDB lineage: Bacteria > Patescibacteriota > Patescibacteriia > UBA2591 > JBAYNP01 > JBAYNP01. The sequence continues at coordinate 254 of JBAYNP010000048.1, forward strand.
GCTGGTTCCTCTCTTCGTCTTGATTACAAGACTTCGTTCGGAATGACACAACAAGAGCGGTCCCCGAGCGGAATAATATAAAAATGTACTGTGAACAATCCTTCTCCGCCCTAGGCGGACCCGCCTCGGGCGGGGACTCCGCTCAGGGACCGAACTAAAAAATTTTAATTCAAACTCCCAATCTCGATTTTATTCAAATCAGCATCAGTAATACCTAATGACAAACTTTCAAACAGAGGCAACAGATTTTTCCAAGTCACGCTATGACGATAACCATCTTTATCAACATACCAAATAGCTCCACCCTGCTCAACTTGCAAAAGCAATTTACCCTTGAGTTGATTTCTGAACGTCGTATTCGCACTTGAGCTAGTTCCTGCTAATGGAATTTTTTCTAAATTAGTATTGGTTATTCCCAATGATAATTTTTCAAACAATAGCAAAGCGTTTAACCAAGTCACATTATAACGTTTATTATCATTTGTATCGACATACCAAATAGCACCACCTTGTTCGACTTGTAATAATAATCTACCACTTAGACGATTAGATAAACTTTTAGCTGTAGGCTTAGACGAATCTTGGTTTGTGTTATTTGAATAGTTATTTTTTTCTGTAAAAACTAAATTATTATTACATACTAAATCTTGATTGATATTTTTATCATATATTAATTTTAAAAATCTATGTTTGCCTTCTAACTCATTGTTACCATCATCTGTTGGATTCATATAAAATTCATAAAAGATATTATTATGTGGTGGCAAGTTCTTTTGGTATATTTGATTACCTGTTTGATAATAATTCTCTTTCCACTCTATTGTATTTCCATAAAGCAAGTTTGCCATCGTATATTGATTTGAACTTTGTAAACTACCAGTATATTTAGTGGCAAAAAAATCAGTGAAACTGTTTATTTTTTTTATTGTGTATTGTTTATAGTCAGTTGGATACTCCCAGCCTATAGTAAGATTATTTAATCTCGTATAACACTCTAATGGTTCAAACATCCAAGCCTGACTAATATTATCAAAGTTTGCATCGAAAGCTTTTAGCGATTGATTTTTATTAGAATCTTTATAAAAATATAAATCTGTTATTGATTTAAAAATTTCTGGTTGATATGTATATTCGTAAATATATGGGTTAGAAATGTTACCCGCATTGTCTTCACCAAAAAATGTAAAGAAATATTTGCCAGGATTTTCTATATCAATAATTTCACTAATTGTGAGAGTTTGTTTAATAGATATTGGTTCATATTCAGTGGCTTCACTATCAATTTTGGTTTGGGGTTTTGTGTCAAAATAATAATATATTTTTTTCAAGCCACTTGAATCAATCGAGGTTAATTCATTATTTAAAATTTCAAACTGTATACGATTAAAGGGTTCTATCTTGCCCATATTTTTAGGGAAACATCTCCCGCCGATTGAAGTGTTCGTATTATCATAAATATAATAACAAAGCTGATTTAAAACATTAAAATTAGGCGGCGTAATGTCATCTTGAAGACTTACTTTTGGCTCCTCAATAATTGGTTTTTTTTCTATAATTTCCTGCTTATATCCAGTTCCCAAAATACCCGACAACCAGCTTTTAATACTATTTACTGACAAAACATAATTCATAGAGCTCAAAGTGCCAGCAATTACCATCGTTGGGATACCCATAAATTGACCAGCTGAATTATAGGCAGCTCCACCAGAATTACCATGCTCTAGCTGAGCTGTGGTTTTTATAAAGTTTTTGGTGCCGTCTGAGACACTACCAAATCCACTAAAATCTCCTGAAGTATATGTAATAGTTGACCCACCGACACTTGGATAACCAACGACTTCAAGTTTATCACCAAATTTTAAAGTGCTTGAATCAGAATTCCAAATATTAACATATGGATAGATATTGTTGTTTGGATTATCTAAATATAAAACAGCTGCATCCATATCACTCGTTGTGGTTTTATATTTTACCTCTGCTAAATTAGGGCTACTTTTTGTACCAAAATCTGGTTCCTGACTTATTGATCTAATAAATCCGATAAAACAAGTATTTGCATAAGCCCCTTCAACCACATGCCTATTGGTTAAAATAATACCTTTGGAATCAATTATTGTTCCCGAGCCACTAAACCAATTATCTTTACCGTCGGTACAAACTATCTGCACTTCGGCACTAAGCTGAGTTGAAGTAATTGCTTCGGCAATGTTGTTGGGAATAAGACCGATGCCTAGAGCTAGAATTAATAGGATTGCGAGTTGTTTTTTCATAAGTATTTTTATTATTATTTTAACCTGTTATTTTGGTTGAATCAAAAGTTAAATTATAGATTGTTATACTTTGTCTCTTTTTATCATTTAATTTTTTGGTATCTATTAAATAACTATCAAGCACATACTTTTGATGCCCCTCAAATTTATAGTTTCCTTTTTTATTTTCAGAACCCTCTTCAATATTAGGCCAGTCATCTTTTGGTTTTGGCTTATAGGGGCTTAAATATCCCAATCGTGTCAAAGTATATAAATCTGTTATGTGATGATACTCTTCTGTCTTTTTATTTAAAATATAAATGGTGTTTGGATTATACGCATCTCTTTTAGCCACATATTTACCATTTTTAGATCTAAACTTAAACCAATTTTTTATGTTTAGAATAAACTTTATACTATATATAATAAATGCTATTGAGATACCAAATCCGGGAGATCTTGTAAGCCACCAATCAACAATGTTGCAAAAAGTATATTTTTTACCACCCTTGTTATTTGGCGTAGCTATATCTTTTTTATGAATCACCTCCATTTTATTTTCACCATAAATAACCTTCAAATCATCGTTTGAAAAAACCATTTTACTAGCATTGTCGCCCCAAAAACTCGATCCAGCATTAACAACCATAGGCATAACAAAAAACAAAGCTAAAAAAGCTACAACAATAATTTTCTTTTTTGATAAGTTTTTAAACATTATTTACTTTTTTACATTATAACACGAATAATCATCATTCTTAAGTTTTTTTTATGTTTAAGGGATTCTTCGACTGAGTCTGACTAATCGCTATCGCAATAAGTCAGACTAACGCTCAGAATGACAACGCACGGAGTAATATCAAGGTTTTGTTTGCTCAACAACTGAACTAAAAATTTTTAATCCAACTCCACATCCACCTTCCTCGCAAACATTTTTTGATTAAAATCCAAATCCCTGAAAGCCACAAAATTCTGTAACATTTCTCTTCCCTTTTGAATCAGCTCTGGCTTTATTTTTTTACTTTTCCAAAAATCCATACTTTTTTCGAGCAAAAGCTTGAGCAATTTTATCTCTTCTTTTTTGTATAACTTACAATTTATTTTAGTAGGTAAACATCGCTGGTGACCCAAGCTCCCAACCTCAAAATCAAAGACAATCTCGGCTTCACTATTCAAACTCTGACCACACCGATAACAATTTACCAGATTCGGCAAAAAGCCTAACTCAACCAAAACTTGCCACCACCACGACTGATAAATCATTTCGATTTCAAAACTGTTTTCAACTTCATTGAGCAAATTTATAAACTCAAAAGTTAATTCATAAATCTTTTGATTGGGTTCTTTTTCGATTATCAATTTATCCAGGCTCGCCACGACCGAATTCAAGTAAATTATTTTGGTCAGATCGGTCCGAATATTTTTCAAATTATTGATCGCCGAGGCCCCTGTAATAACGTTGAAATAATTTCCCGTCGCCCATTCGAGATCAACAATCGAACCAACGTCCAAATGTCCCGCCATTTTACTTTTGACCTTCAAACCACTTTTTAAAATCAAAGTTTGCTTGCCGTATTGAGCACAAAAAGCGGTAATCAATTTATCCCCTTCGCGATAAACTTGCGATCGCAAAACAATAGCTTGAGAATTATAATCTGACATGAATTATTTTTTTTCGATCGCAAACCAAATTTCTTGGTCATCGACGATGATGTTTTTGGTAAACTCAGTCTCTTTCTTTTCATTAATTGCTTCATCTGCCAAGACATTGTTCAAAATTTTATTCAAAGCTAGTGCCACATTTTCATCGGCCTGAAAATAAATTCGAATCCTGTCCTCAATAGTCAACTGAGAATTTTTACGCAAGCTATTTATTTGGCGAATTAATTCACGTTCGAGTCCTTGCTGTTTTAGTTCTGGAGTCAAGACCGTATCTAGTTCAACTGTTTTCAATTCTTGAGGTGCAAACTCTAGATCTTCGACGTTTAATTCGTCTTTGATAAGCTCGACTAAATTGTCGGCTAATTTTTCTAACTTTGGAAATTTAATAATTGCTTTAGCCAAAATCTGACGGACCGAAATTTTTTCTTCGACACGTTTATTTAACCCAAGACTACAAATTTCGCGAACATTGATCATTTCTTCGATCAAATTTTCGTCCAACCAGTCTTCATTAACCTCTGACCAAGCTTCTAAATGTACTGATTCTTTAGAGCCACCAATTTCTTGATAAATGCTGTCAGCCATAAACGGCATCACTGGTGCCATCAGTTTGGACAATTCGAGCAAAACGAATTTCATTGTCATCAAAGCCTGAGCTTTATCGGTTTCATCATCGCTCTTGAAACGATCACGACTACGACGTAAATACCAGGTCGATAAATCGTTGACAAAATCAGTCAGCGGACGACTGACTCGATTCAAATCATAATTATCATAGCCTTCGCTAATATTTTTTAACAAAACCTGAAGCTGAGCCACAATCCATTTATCCAAAACATTTTCCAGTTTTGAAAAATCAAATTCGGCCACCGCATTATCTTTGGCATACATCTGATAAAATGTCAGTGTGTTTGATAAGATCAAAATCAATTTTTTAACAACTTCATCGACTTCTTTTTCAGAAAAATTCAAAGTGTCAGCTTTCATCAGAGGTGAGCCCGCCAAATAAAATCTGACGGCATCGACACCATATTTTTCAAACAAATCCATCGGATCAGGATAATTTTTTAATTTTTTACTCATCTTCTTACCATCTTCAGCTAGTACAATTCCGCTGGCAATCGCATTTTTGAATGGTACTTCATCAAACAACGCCGTCGATAAAACCAATAAATAATAAAACCAGCAACGAGTCTGATCGACACCTTCGGCAATAAATTCGGCTGGAAAATTGTTTTTGAATTTTTCTTGATTTTCGAATGGATAATGAATTTGAGCATAAGGCATCGAACCGGATTCAAACCAGCAATCCAGCACGTCAGGAATGCGTTTCATCACACCTCGGTCACTGAGCGGAGTCGAAGTGTCGTCTTTGGCACACTTATCGCATTCAAACGTAATCTTATCTACAACATGTTTATGTAGATCTTCAACTTCAACTCCCGAAAGTTCTTTGAGCTCGGCGATCGAACCAACGACTTTAATTTCGCCACACTTATCACATTTCCAAATCGGAATGACCGAACCCCAAAATCGCTGACGTGAAATTGACCAATCACGTGCACCTTCAAGCCAATTTCCGAAGCGACCATTTTTGATATGCTCTGGTGTCCAATTTATTTTTTGGGCATTTTTAAGCATTTGATCTTTGATCTTGGTCACATTCACAAACCAAGACGAAGTCGTGTAATTCAATAACGGCGAATCACAACGCCAACAATGCGGATAGCTGTGTTCGAATTTTTGCTTTGAAAAAATCAAATTTTTCTCTGCCAAAAATTTCAAAACTTCAACGTCAGTTTTAGTTGGATCATCTTTTGGTTTGACTTCCATCCCAGCAAAATCGACAACATCGTCGGTAAAACGACCATCAAAACCAACATGCTGAATAAACGGTAAGTTTTTTTCTAAACCCAAATTCATATCATCCTCACCAAAAGCTGGTGCAATATGCACAATCCCCGTCCCGTCGCCATCAGTCACAAAATCAGCCAATTGAATCGTATATAGATTTTCTTTATTTTTTAAATCTTTGTTTAAATAATAATCAAACAATGGCTTGTATTTTTTACCTTCAAAATCTTTGGCTTCAACCTCGCCGACAATTTCATAAGTTTTGCCCTCAAAAATATTTTCTAAATTATTTTTGACTACAATATAAAAATTATCTTCGAATTTAACTTTGACATAATTCAAATCTTTACCCATCGCCAACGCCACATTTCCTGGCAAAGTCCATGGGGTTGTGGTCCATGCCAACACAAAAGTTTTCTGGTTCGCTTGTCCTTCGAAGCCTTCTGGCGAAGAAGGATCAACAAGTTCAAACTTGGCGGTGACCGAAATATCTTTGACATCTTTGTATTCTTGGCTAACTTCTGATTGCGATAAAGTCGTTTCACAGCGCGGACAAATATGCATCGA
>JBAYNP010000049.1:0-6521 GCA_041678785.1 Patescibacteria group bacterium
ATTTCGTAAGCTTTAAGCTGGAAAACTTTACCATAAGTTGTGAAGAAGAGCAAGTCCGAATGGGTGGTGGTCGAAATTAGCTTTTCGACCATATCTTCTTCTTTGGTCGTCAAACCAATCACACCCTTACCGCCACGACCCTGAATTTTGAAGGTGGTCGTTGGCATGCGTTTAATGTAGCCATCCTGAGTTGCCATAATAATACATGGCTCATTTGGAATTAAGTCTTCTTGTTTAAACTCATCAATGCCACGCGACATCACCTGAGTTCGGCGGTCATCACCATATTTTTCGATCAATTCTTTGGTTTCTTCTTTGATAATTCCTAAAATTTTCTTTGGGTCAGCCAAAATTATTTTACATTCTTTGATAAAGGTCAATTTTTCTTTCAATTCGTCTTCAATTTTTTGACGTTCGAGATTCGCCAATTGATGTAAACGCATTTCAAGAATGGCATCAGTCTGAATATCAGTAAACTTGAATTTTTTCATTAATTCAAATTTGGCTTCGGCTTTATCTTTTGACTTGCGGATAATCGCAATGACTTCATTAATATTGTCGAGGGCTTTCTTGAGTCCTTCGAGAATATGAGCTCGAGCTTCGGCGCGCTTTAAATCAAATTCGATCCGACGACGCACAACATTTTGTCGGTGTTTCAAATATTCTTCAATAATTAATTTCAAGTTCAAAATTCTTGGCTGAATTCCGTCGACTAACGCCAATAAATTAAGATAGAAAGTGTCTTGAAGTTGAGTTAATTTAAACAAACGATTCAAAACTTTTTTTGGATAACTATCTTTTTTGAGTTCAATCACGATTCGCAAACCATCTTTGTCAGACTCATCACGAATATCGCGAATACCTTCGATTTTTTTATCCTTGACCAGGTCGGCCATTTTTTCGAGCAAAGTTGATTTATTTACCTGAAAAGGAATTTCTGAAATGATAATTCGAAAAGCACCTTTTTCATCTTCGATAATATCGGTCTTAGCGCGCGTCACAATCCCACCTTTGCCAGTAATGTAAGCTTGACGAATTTGTTTTTTGTCAAAAATAATTCCACCAGTTGGAAAATCTGGACCTTTGATAAATTCAAGCAAATCATCGACGCTAGCATCTGGATTATCGATCAAATGCATCGTTGCCTGACAAACTTCAGTCAAATTATGTGGCGGGATATTAGTCGCCATCCCAACCGCAATTCCCATCCCACCATTAACTAATAAATTTGGCAATTTAGCTGGCAAAACTACTGGCTCTTTTTGACTATTGTCATAATTAGAAATAAAATCAACCGTTTCTTTGTCTAAATCCAAAAGCATCGTCTCGGTCACTCGACTCAGCTTGGCTTCAGTATAACGCATCGCAGCCGCTGAATCACCGTCAATCGAACCGAAGTTACCTTGACCCCAAACGAGCGGATAACGCATCGAAAAATCCTGAGCTAAACGCACCATCGATTCATACACCGCCGAATCACCATGTGGATGATATTTACCCAAAACCTCACCGACGACCGTGGCTGATTTACGAAATTTAGCACTTGGCTTGAGGCCCAAAGTCCACATCGCGTAAAGAATCCGACGATGCACTGGTTTCAATCCATCGCGAATATCTGGCAAAGCACGCGAGACAATCACCGACATCGCGTAATCCAAATAACAAGTACTCATCTCTTCGGTAATCGATTGATCATTTATTCTTTCGACTATATTTTTTGGTTCTTCAATTTGTTTTTTCGCTTTTTCTTTCATGATACTTATTTTATTCTATTTTATTTTGAGATTGTTGTAATTTTTGTTCTATCTGCTCGACAGCTTCGGGACTAAGTTTTTCTGAAGTTTCTAATTTATTTTCAAAACCTTCATTCGAGATTATTTCATCTTTTTGATTCCATGCATCTTTTATCTGATTAAAGCTTTCCCCAAATTTTTTTTCATCAATAGTCTGTTTAATTGATTGAAATAAGCTTTTTTCCTCAGATGAATTTATATTAGTAATCTGATAACGCACAACAAAAACCCAACCCGCGATAATCACCGCCATTACGATAATCACTAGAATCCAGACTGTTTTTTTATCTGGCTGTTGGCCAAAAAAATTCATAACCTAAGGCTTTAAAATTATCAACTGAGTTTCTTCGCCAAAATCTTTCTTTTTTATGGTCAATTTTTCTTCTTCTTGAGCCGCCTTTAAACCAGTTTCTTTAATAAATTTATCGGCTGTTTCGAGTTTAATTTTTAGACCAGGAATTTGATAATAAATTGGAATGACGATTTTCGGATTGATTTGACTGACTAGCTTGGCGGCTTTACTTGAACTTAAAACATCTTCACCACCGACTGGAACGAACAAAATATCAGTGTCACTCAATTCATTAACAATTTCTTCGTCAGGCACTTCTAAAATTGATCCTAAATGAACCACCGAAATATCTTCAAAAGTCAATTGATAAATAATTTTTGGATAATTGTTTTCAGCGTTAATCCCATAAACAAAGATTTCAGAAAATTCGTATTCACCAGGACTATCAATAATTTTGGTTGATTCTTTGCCAAAATCTTTACCCACACCAAAACTGCCGACCAAAACAATTTTATCTTTGAGGCTTGGGAGTTTTAGTCCCGTTGTAGTGGTCAAAAATGGATCAATGATGATTTCGACATCTTTGCCTTTGAGACCGACACAACCTTGCCCGTACCAATTTATATTCATAATATTTTTTTAATAACCTTGTTAGTTTACCAAAAATTGGAGGCTAAGTAAAGGATGAAAGGATTGGCTTAATTTTAAATTTTAAATTTACAATTTTAAATGAATGACTTAATGAATAAATGTTTAAATTATTAAATGTCTAATTAACCACGTTTAACCAAACCAACATCGCAACTAGAAAAATAAAATAAATCAATCCCACAAGAGCGGTCCCTGAGCGGAGTCGAAGGGTGAGCTCTTGATGTTTAATCTTATTACAACAACCCCTCGACAGGCTCGGGGACCGTTCTTTTTGTGTTCTTTCAAACCAATCAATTGTCTTGAACTATGATTCGTCTGATTACTATGAAGACTATGATTTTAAAATCATAGTCCATCATTTAATCAGTTTAATCATAGTTCCAAAACCTAAACATTGACAAAAACCATTTAATCTGTTATACTTCAAAACGGAAATTGGGTGGGGAGTGATGGTGATGAAAACAAACAACACAAGGAGTTTTCTGTGAAAGAAGATGCAAAAAAAATAATTGATGACATTTCTGCCCGGTTTGCCGGCCCTTTCCGCGAGGCTTATCTGGCGACAGTGGGTTATTATGAGGCTGTCATAGCCCTCGAAAAAGCAACTGCCGAGCTTGAGAATGCTAATGATGCCCCCGAAATAGCATCTTTCTCTCTTGTGAACAGATTTCTGGGCGAAAATCGCGCCAACAGTTGCTCTAAAAATGAAAAACTTGCACGAGCTGCTCTTTTAGAGGCAGAAAATCGCCTCCAAGCAGCCAATGATGCCTTAAAAAAATAAGGTGATCATTCTCACATTTTTCAAAAGTCCCGACTCACCTCGGGATTTTTTATTTCCCCGAACCCCTATTTCTAGCCCTCTTGAACAAAATCTCTTTCTGTGCTAAACTTTATTCAAATTAATAATTAAGCTTCCAAAATAGAAGATATTAATATTTTTGCAATCTGTTTTTGAAAATATGAATTTAAATGATCTCCTAAACAACTTGGTCAAAATTATTACGGACGAATCGTCAGATTCTCCTATTTTGGGATTTTCGGAAATAACACATTATGACTCCATTACAACTCATTGTCGTTTTAGCCATGGCCTTGGCGGGCCTATTTTTAGGTTATTACGCACGTAAAATCCTGGCGTTAAATCAAGCCTCATCTGCTGAAAAACGCGCCGAAGAAATCATTGTCGAAGCCAAAAAGAAAAAAGAAGAGTATCTCATCCAAGCTCGAGAAAAAGCTCTTCAAATTATCGAGGAAGGTAAAAAAGAAGGCGAAGAACGCCACCAAGAAGTTCGCGAATTACAAAAACGCATCGAAAAACGCGAATCTCTTTTTGATAAAAAATTAATTGAGTTTGAAGAAAAACAACAAGAACTTTTTGATAAAGCAACTCAGCTTGAAGACGCCAAAGAAAGTATTACCAAAATCAAACAGGATCAATTAGACAAACTCGAAAAAATTGCTGCTTTAACTAAAGAAGAAGCCAAAGATGTTTTGTTAAAAAATACCGAACGCGAAATCAAAGATGATCTCGTCCAAAGAATGCGCAAACTCGAACATGAAAATAGTGATGATCTCGAAAGAAAAGCCAAAGAAATTATCACTGGCGTCATCGAACGTTGTGCTGTCAGTCATGCGACCGAAATTACGACTGCCTCGGTCGATATCGCCAATGACGAAATGAAGGGTCGCATCATCGGCCGTGAGGGTCGCAATATTCGTGCTTTAGAAAAAGTGACTGGAACCGAAATTATTGTCGATGATACTCCAGGCGTCGTCGTCGTTTCCGCTTTCAATCCCCTCAGACGTCAGCTGGCTAAAATGGCTTTAGATAAATTAATCCTCGATGGCAGAATTCAACCAGCCAGAATCGAAGAAGTCGTCGAAGAATGTAAAAAAGATCTTGCTCGAGAAATCAAAAAAGTCGGCGAAGAAACTGTCTATGATGTCGGTGTCGTCGGTGTCGATCCAAAATTGGTTCAGATTCTCGGTCGCTTGAAATATCGCACCAGCTACGGTCAAAATGTTTTACAACACTCAATCGAAGTCGCTCACCTTTCAGCTTTATTAGCCGCCGAACTTGGGGCTGATGTTGCTATCGCCAAAAAAGCTGGGCTCTTGCACGATATCGGTAAAGCTCTAGATTTTGAAGTTACTGGAACTCATCCAGAAATTGGTGCTGACCTCGGTCGCAAATTCGGTTTACCAGAAGCAGTTATCAAACCGATTGCCGAACATCACGAAGATCATCCATCGACTCTCGAAGGGATTATTGTCAAAGTCGCTGATGGAATTTCTGGAGCTCGTCTCGGAGCTCGTAAAGATTCTTATGAATCATATTTACAACGGCTCGAAGATCTCGAAAAAGTCGCTCAAGGATTTGAAGGTGTCGATAAAGTCTATGCCATTCAAGCTGGTCGCGAAATTCGTGTCTTTGTTACCCCCGATGAAATCGATGACCTCGGTGCAATCAAGCTAGCCAAGAGTATTGCTGGTCAAATTGAAACCGAATTAAAATATCCAGGTGAAATCAAAGTTACTGTCATTCGTGAAAAACGGGTTGAAGAATACGCTCGATAATTTTAGCCTTACAAAATAATATTATGTTTAAAATACTTTTTTTTGGAGACATTATGGGCCATATCGGTCGCAGTGGTCTCCAACAAATTTTGCCAGCATACAAAAAAAAATATAAACCCGACTTGATTATTGCCAATGTCGAAAATTTAGCGCACGGCAAAAGTGTTACCGAACATACTTTAAATAGTATTCTCGAAGCTGGTGTCGATTTTTTTACTTCTGGTAATCATATCTACAAAAAGACCGAGGCTATTGATATTTTGAACTCTAAAAAGTATAATATAATTCGACCAGCGAATTATCCCGATAGTGATCCTGGTGAAGGTTACAAACTAATTAAGGTTGGCACAAAGAAAATTCTTGTGATAAACTTGATGGGTCGAGTTTTCATCCGTGAAGATTTCGATTGTCCTTTCAAAAAGTTTGATAGTATTTTGAAAAAATTTGCTAAAGAAAAAATCAATGCTGTCATTGTCGACTTTCACGCTGAAGCAACTTCCGAAAAAATTGCTTTTGGTCATTATGTCGATGGACGCGCCACCGCTGTCATTGGGACTCATACTCACGTCGCCACTGCTGATACTAGAATTTTAAACGAAGGCACTGCCTTTGTGACTGATGCTGGTTTTGTCGGTGCGACCGATTCCGTGATTGGCGTTGATAAGCATGATATTATCGAAGGATTTCTAACACAACTCCCACAGCCACACAATATTCCCGAAGAAGGTCAGTGTACCATCAATGCGGTTTTGATTGATCTTAATCCTCGCACAGGCAAAGCCAAATCGATTGAAAGAGTTGACACTGAGGTCAAAGTTTAGCACAATTAGTATAGGGTTTGTTTAATTTAATTAATTAATAGAATTAACTTCTGAGGTTTACCTCGGGAGAGAAAGCAAAAAAAACATGAACAAAGGTGAATTCATTGAAGCAGTTGCTTCAAAAACAGGCATGACAAAAGCTGATGCTGATAGATCAGTTAATGCTTTTATCGACATCGTTACTGTTGAATTGAGTAAAAAAAGAGATGTTGCCATTACTGGTTTCGGAACTTTCTCAATCAGCAAAAGAGCTGCTCGCACAGGTCGCAATCCTCGCACCGGTGAAGCTCTAAAAATCGCCGCTATGAATGTACCTAAATTCAAAGCTGGTAAAACATTAAAAGACGCTGTCAAATAATTCTCGTTTCTAGAGATTTCAAAAACCCG
>JBAYNP010000050.1:0-6386 GCA_041678785.1 Patescibacteria group bacterium
GCTCATGCTTTTTATTCTCCAGAAATCCAAGCTTCTACGGCCTTCGGCCCATTCTTTTTACGGCACCAAAAAAAGCCGACCATTGACAAACGATTGGAGCAGCGTGGCACCGTGTTGCACCGCTCGGGGATTTCTACTTCACCGTATCCGCAGGTCCCCCATATCACCCGACTCCGGTATAGTTTTCCGGTGGATTCCTTCACGTAAATCCACGCCCAACTCTTTCCAGAAAGTGCAGATATACTTTTGTTCGCAGCTTTTCGGCTCATGCGTGATGTTCTCCAGAACGCCATTGTTGCTTACGCGAAAGAATATCATTCCACGCGAACCAGTCGATGCCGCAGCCCGGCGGCTTCGTGGAATCCTTGACGCCTTGGACTAGCGGCAATCCTCGCCCCTTGCGTTGATCTTTCCAGTACACGTAGTCAACGCAGGTAATCGTGCTGATTCCACTGGGGTCGATCTTCAGCCGGATCCCAGCGTAGTCGTTCTGGAAGACGAACCACCCGTCGTCTGTTTTCTCGATGCACCTAAGCGCTCGTCCGGTGTCGATCTGATGAACATCAATCCGGCCGTCGGACTTCCGCCACTTGACAGTCAGACCGCTCCGCTCGCCGAAGATAGTAAATCTTCCGATCTCAACCGCAATGTCCGGTTCGCTCGACTTGTGCCACCGTAGCCACCCGAACGGCGCGACCGCCAGAGCTGAGAGGGTCGATAGAAATGTGCGTCGGATCATGTCATGCTCCCAATCACGGGTTGTCGTTGACCAGCGGGCCGGGCTTCGCAGATGGTCCGCTTGCCCGTGCTGTCCAGGTGCTGTACGTCGATCCAGGTTTTCATGGGGGTGGGCTACTCCAGCAAGCCAGCAAGTTGGTCACTTCTTCGCCACGGCAGGCCCGCGCGCAAGTTTTGTCAGCCCGGACTTGATCTGGTTCGCTAAATGAAAGAACTCATCGAGGTATCTGATCTCTTCTTCGGTCGCAACGAGACGATCGATAGTCGTGAGTACCGACTTCATAGATGCCCGTAGTTGGATGTCTGGATTGCGGCGCGAGGATACGCGCCCTTCCATCCGAGTCTTCACATCAGGCTGCTTGCGGAAGTCGTCGAGCGCTTCGGCGAAATGATCGTGAACCTTCCCTTTTGTTCTCGGGACAGAAAAGAACGCTTGGACGTACGGCTTGGCGTCTCCGTTGGTAAAATGCCCTCGTTTCAAGTCGGCGCAGAATTCGGCGATCGGCTTCGCGGCTTGCTTCAAATCATCTGGCCGCATCACCTCGGCGATATTTAGCACCAGCGACTTGGACAGGCCCTCGGGGGCACCAATGCAGCGCAACTTGAAATCCGTGTCGAGATACAGACGATCGTCTTCAACGTCCGCCAGTTTCCATCCACCCTTTCTGGCGACTTCTTCGCACGACATGCCGCCTTCGATGACAAGATGCTGGATAGCTTGCCGGCGAGTCCATTGCGACGATTCGCCATGACATCCGTTCAAAGCGGAATTGGCGAAAATCCTGATTTCTTTTGCGAGCAGTTCCGACTCAACGGTCACGATATAGGCCGAGAATCTGGTGCAGGAAAGTAACTGCTTTGCGAGCAATCGCTGAATTCCGTCCAACGGGTCAAACCCGTCGGATGTTTCACGCAGCACTGGGGCAGGCGGCATTGAGCCCGCTTCTTCGCGTGCTGCGTACTCCATGGCAGCTTCTTCTACCTTGACTTTACTTCGGCCAAGATTAATCCCATCCCAGTTCGGCACTAGCTGCAAATACGTGACGTCGTTAACGTACTTCCACACCAGGCCCATCCGTGTTAGAAACTGTTCTGTTCGTTCGTCTCTTACTGACATTGGCTGAGTACCTCCTCTATCCTTTCAACAAGCCTTTCAACAACAACCTTTACGTCATGGCACAACCGCCGCATCTCGTCCCGCTTCTGCCCTTTCGGAGGAATGCACTTTGAGTTGATCTTGTACTTCTCTTCAATTCCGCGGAAGACTACCCAAGTCCTGCCAAGCACGTCAGCGAAGAACTCGGCCGTGGTCTTCTCTCCGCGGGACAACGGCTTCATGTGCTTCTGCGTTTCCGCTAGCCTCGCTGCCTCAATTGCTTTCGCGATCTCTGCATCGCCCTTTTTGGACACTGAGTAAACGCTCCCTACGCTCAGAAGACCGGAATCGAGGGCATCAATCAAATCACGGTTCCCGGATTCGACGGCGACTCTCAGCTTGGCGTACTCCGATCGAGACACTCCATAGTGGGCGTGAACCTCCAGCGGTCTGGTTCCGGCTGCAATGTCATCTCGCATGGCAGCGACTTTTTGCGAGAGCGTTGCGTTGGCAAGTGCTCGATTCGTTAGCCGCATAGGCTTGGGAATCGTTGGCTTGGCATCGTTCTTTCGCCCCCTATCTTTAATCGCCGCCTTCTGCTCATTCTTCGGGAGAGCCGCCAGTTTCGCCGCCGCTGATTCCGAAATCTCCCCCTTGTCCATGGCCTCGACCAATTCGGGAGCGCCGTTGTTGACCACAGTCCGAACGCGGCGGGCTTCGTCGGTGCTTTTGAAGCCGGCCTTGCGAGCGGAGAAATCACGGGTTTTCTCGCCAGCGGGTGGCACTTGTGGGCAATTGCCCACAAGTTGAGCCTCCCCGTCGATCTTGTCCGTCCGCTCTCCTTGGCGATTCCCGATCTCTTCCTCAATCGCCCGCCGGATGCTGTCCCGCTCCGAAAGTGTGAAGCTCTTTCGGACTTCGTTCTCAGCGACTTCGCCGGCCAGCATCGACGATACGTTGACGACCCTACACGAAATATGAGTCCACTGGAGAACATCTCGGCACGCCAAGAGACGGCGCATCCCGAAGACGAGAGCGTTGCTGCCATTGACTCCGATCGGCTGAAACAAACCTTCAGACCGAATAGACTCGGCCAACTCATCCAAGTCCCCGTTGTCTTTGCGATGACGCGGCCCTATCTGCACGTCGCTTATCGCGATGGACGTCCGCATCTGCTTCTGCTCCATGCCATTTCCTTTCCTTTCCCTTTCCCTCGAAACTCACACGCTCACACTACGCCCTGCTCGTTCATGCCACCGCGTACTCCTGGTCAAAGTGAACCCGCCCAGACGGTGTGCCGAACTCCAGCGGCAACCTCACTGCCATCTCCATTGCATCCGGCCCGTCGTCATGGTCGCCGTTGGGAAAATCCATGAGCTGATTGACCAGTAGCCGACAGCCGGGCGAGTCCGCTTTGAATCGTATTTGCCGATTCTCGATGTACTGGCCCAGACGGAGAATACGGGTGTTCTTGGGGACCATGTTCTTGTACTTTTCGATCGGCCACTGCATCCCGAACACCCCACCGCTGACCTGCGAAAACTCGTCGGCCAACAACTCCTGGAAGGCGTTGGCCTCGAAGCCAACCATGTCCGGCCGGTAGCGGTCGCACATCACGATGGTGTCCATGACGATCCTGCGGACCGGCCGCCGCTCAATACTGGCGTCAACGTACAAAAGCCCCTCGCGGACCCCGACGAACACGATGGCCGAGTAGTCGCCATGCTGCGCGTTCTTTCCTTTGGATGGATCGACGGCCAGCAACCGTAACTCGAACGTCTCTGGCCAGTGTTCAGGCTGACACCACACATGATCGTCGAACAGATCGACCGACCACTCGGACTGCGTGCTCTCCTTGGGGTTGCATTGAAACAGGGCGTGCCACCAGTGCTTCGACTGCATGGCCGCCCGCTTCTTTTCCAGCCACGCTCGTGGACGCCGCTCGGGCCACAGCGGCTCACCAACTGCCCGCCCTAGTTGGTCGCCTTCCTCAGCCAGAGCCGGCAAACGCAGCACCTGAACCGGATCGCCATCCTCGGTCTTCGCGTTGCGAATCAGTCGCCCGGTCAAGTCGTCCAGGTGCCACGGTGTAGCCACGATAATGGCGCAGCCGCCCGGCTCCACACGGGTGTAGGCCGTAGACTCCCACCAATCCCACTGGGAATCGCGGATCTTCGCACTCATTGCCTTTTCCGAATTCTTCATATAGTCGTCGATGATGAGCAGGTCGGCGCCTCGCCCAGTGAAAGGCCCACCAACGCCGGCCGTGAACATTCCGCCCTCGTGTCCAGTGATTGACCAATCATGGGCCGACGACTGACCCGACGACACCCGAACCCCGAACAACTCTTCTCCGTACTCGTCCAGCACGTTGCGAGCCTTGCGGCCCCAGGACAAGGCGTAATGCGCTTCGTGGCTTGCCAACATAACCCGCTTGTCTGGCCATCGCCCCACGAACCACGCCGGCAGATACCGCGACGTGTACTCACTCTTTCCGTGCCTCGGTGGGGCCTGGATAATCAGGATGTTTTCCGTTGCCGTTCCCGTTTGGTTGCGGTAGATGAACTCCGTTACCGTTCGGTCGATTAGTTCCAAGTGGCGCGGCATCCACCACTTGCCCCGCGACACCGTTGCTGCTAGGCAAGCAGGGGTTGCCACTCGCAACGCGGCTTCGAGCAAATTCCCTGAAATCTTCTCGGTCATCTAGGGCCACCAGGACTTGTTGAATTGGCCCGGTCAACTCCACGCCTATCGGCTTGCCGTTGGGCCCGCTGACTTCGCGACGATTCGGGGCGTCCAGCCCTCGCAGTTCACAGATCCTCCGGTGGACCTCGATCAGCTTGCCAGCAATCGCTGCGTCTCCCGCCTGCCCCTCTCGAACCGTCTTGGACTTGACTGGCTTCGTTGCGATCACTTGCCCTTCGGCGTCGTTGGCCTCAGTCTCCACGCTCTCAGTCTCCAGCCTTACCCGGTCCTCGCATGACCGCTCGAACTCGACCCACAACTTGCGACGCAACAACCACAACTGCGCCAGTTCCTGACGGATCAAGTCCTCAACAGCATCGGCGGCCCTTGCGTTCGCTTCCTCCCTCGCCTCCTGAATAAGCCGCGTTACCGTGCCCGGGTGCTTGCCGACGATCGCAGCAATCTCGTACTGTGTCTTACACTGCCCGAGTAGTTCGGCTACGCGAGCCCTGAGCCTCGCCCTGTCGAGAGCCTGTGAGTTTCGGAGCCGTTTCTTTCGTTTCATTCGGTTGCGCCACCGTAGTGTTGCGCCCACGTAGCTCTCGGGGCGTAGTCCTATCGGCCCCTCCCCTCCGGCACCCCGTACACCACCAGCTCCGTATCCGCCGGCCCGTACCGCCTCAAGTACACTCGATACCCCACTCCCAGCCCCGCAATCCACAGCGGGATCTCCCACAAATCCTGAGGCTTGTGATAGACGCACACCGCCAGTGTCGGACGGTGCTCGCGGATCAGTCGCTCCCCGCTCTTGAGTGCTGATAGCTCGGAACCCTCGATGTCGGCTTTCAGGAACGTAGGCGGCTCTGGCCACGAGAGGTTATCCAGCCGGTCGCATGGCACCTTGCTTTCGCCGTCGTCTGCGATCCGGCTTGACACGTCGCCAGTCGCACGGAACCAGACGTAACCCGGCTCCTCACTGACGGCCATGTTCCAAATATGGATACGCTCCCAGTCCTTCGGGTAGTGCTCCAGGTGCCGACGCAGCCGCTGGAATGTCGCCGGGTCTGGCTCGAATCCGCAGTAGGCCGTGAAGCCATGCACTCGCTTGCGGAACTCCAGGAACGTGTCCCCGTCGTAGGCCCCGAGGTCGGCGAAGACCTCGTTGTCGGCCAGATGGAATAGGTCGGCCGGAAAGTAGATTTCGGCTGGCTGCAAGTAAGGCGGCATATCCTCGTGGCCGAGGCGTAGGTTCAATTGGGCAAGGCACTCGCGACGTGACGCCTCATCGGCCCATACCTCGTCAAGCCGCTGCCCCATGTCCGCATCGAGCGGAGGACGCACGGCCAGCCTGTAGCTCTCCACGCGGGCTACGCCCAGATCGTCCAGTTGCTGACGAACCTCTGCCGCCATGGCCGGCTCTTGGATGGCGAGCACAACCGTGGCCCCGTTGTACCGCTCAAGAGCCTTGGCGGGCGGCAGGATCGGCACGCCGCGTAGAGCGGTCCCCCACAGTGCCGCGTTGTTGTCCGCGATAGCGAGGGGCGGAACACCGGCGCCCACCATGGCGTCGAGCGTCAGTCGGCCGACGCGGCCAGCGCCGAACAGGATCGCGCGAGAATGGCGAGCGTCCTTAGCTCGGTCCACGATGGCCGCCAAAGCGGCGGGGATGGTTTCTGGTTTGGTGTCGATGGCTATGCTCATTCGATTGCGTTTGCCTCTCAGTTCAAAACAGCCACCAGCGGCAGGGAGGTGCTACCGCTGATGGCCTGGGCGTCCATGCCCACGGTGACACGTCGTTCACCTCGTTACATCATTCGTTACCGTCGCGTACCCGATCGCCAGCGTAACTATATTTCCACTCGTTGCC
>JBAYNP010000051.1:0-6305 GCA_041678785.1 Patescibacteria group bacterium
CCCCCAAAACTTTTGTCTATGTCCAAAACTTTAGCTTTTGATAAATTCTTTATTTCCAACATCTTAATCTATTTCAACTTCTCCAAAAAATCCTTTTGGCTTATATAATAAAATGATTAGCAAAATCACTGCATAAATAATCTGTCGCATCGGACCGACGACCGAAGACGGAAAACCGATAAATCTCAATGGCTCTGGCAATAAGGTCAACATAATGGTCGCCACAATTGTCCCCCGCAGTGATGCCAGACCGCCGATAATCACAATACACAGGATCGGAATCAATTGGGTCAAGGTAAATGATGACGGATCAATATAAGTTATATAATGCGCATACAGACTGCCCGCAATCCCAGCAAAAAAAGCCGACATAGCCATCGCCAGCGATTTAATTTTAAAAGCGTTTTTACCTAGGATTCTAATAGCCAATTCGTTATCTCGGGTCGCTTCCAAAACTTTACCAAAGGGTGAACTAACGACTCTTTTGATAATAAAATACGTGATCAAAGCCACAATAGCCACTAAAATTAAAAAGCTCAGATTACTCGAAATATGAAGCCCGAAAATGACTGGCTTCGGAATTCCTGCCAGACCCAAAGCTCCTCGAGTCAATGAGTTCCAATTCAAAGTCACCGCATAGACCAAAAAAGTGAACGACAAAGTCGCTAGTGCCAGATAATCACCCTTGAGTTTATTCGTTGGGATAGACAGTAGAAATCCAAAGAGCATCGCCAATAGACCCGCGCATAAAAAAGCAACCAGAAATGGCACGCCATGCAAAGTCAGTAAAGCCGAAGTATAGGCCCCGATCGCAAAAAAAGCGATATGACCGAGATTAACCAAGCCCGCATAGCCCAGTGCTAATTGCAACGATAAAGCCAAGATCAAATAGATCCCGATCAAAATCGCCAAGTGAATAAAATAAGCCCACATCATATATCCGCCCTCTTTCTAATTCCCAAAATTCCCTGTGGGCGGAATAATAAGAAAATAAATAATAGCACAAAAGCGATCGCATCTTTATAACCTGACGGCAAATACCAAATTCCGAAATTTTCGACCAGTCCTAGCAAAAACGCTCCCAAAATCGCCCCCGGAACTGAGCCGACTCCACCGACAATCGCGGCTGCCAGACCCTTGACCATCAGACTCGAGCCCATCATCGGATCGAGGTTCTGCTCCATACCGACCAGCACACCAGCAATTCCAGCAATCGCCGAGCCAATCACAAAACTCCACGAGTAAATATTTTCTGAAGAAATCCCGACAATCTCAGCGACATCTTTATTATCCGCCACGGCTCGCATCGCTTTTCCGAGTCGGGTCTTTTTCATAAATACAAACAGCAAAATTAACAACACTAGTGAAGTCGCTAAAATAAAAATCTGTAACGGCGTAATTATAAATCCAAACAAACTCAAACCTTTTGAAACTTCGAGAAAACCGATCGTTTTGACATCGGCTCCGAATAAAATTAAGATTAGCGATTCAAAAAGTATCAACAAAGCCACACTCGCAATCAATAAAATTACCGAAGACGTTTTCTGATTTCTCAGTGGTTTAAAAATAAAAGCATTTACCAAATAGCCCAAAAAAGACGCAAATAAAATCGCTCCGACGACTGCCAAACCAAAACTCAAGCCAAGTTTGGAAAACAAAAACCACAAAACATAGGCTGAAAAAGCAATCGCTCCGCCATGGGCAAAATAAATAAATTTATTGGTCGAGTAAATTAAAGAAAAACCCGAAGCTACTAAAGCATAAATCGAGCCAGCAATTAATCCGTTGACCAGTAATTGTAAAAATATATCCATCAAATTAAAGCTACAAATTCATAAATTAAATATTTATTCTTTATATTCCCACCTTCTGTTATCGGCAAAGTAGTTTCTTTTAATAGTTTTAAGCCATAATTATTTTCTTGAGCAATTTTTTTGATTTCTTTAATATCAGCACCGTCCCCTGTTCCCAACAATAATCTACCATCAAGAGTTAAATGTTTATGTGCTTCACTTATATATGTTTTTAAACTTTTATATTCTGTATCAAACCCAGCCTTAAGTAAAACTTCTTTAACTTCCAATTTCCAATTATTAAACGGGTGGTTCCAAAAAATAAACTCAAACTTTTCAGCCTCTTTTATTGTACTATATATATCCCCTTTGCGAATTTTAATGTCTAACCCATATTTTTTTGCGTTTAATTTTGCATTTTTTACTGCCGTAGGATTAATATCAGTAGCAACTACCCTAGCCTCTTTAATAGCACAAGTAATGGCTATTATTCCAGTTCCAGTGCCGATTTCTAGTAAACTTTTATTTTTTACCAACTTACTAACCTGTTCTGCAAACCAAAAACTATCTGTAAAATATTTTGGAGAAAATACGTTAGGTAAAACAGTAATTTGCAAATTACCAAATTTAATATTGTAAGGCCTGTTGTGTTTTTTTATTTTTTCAAAAACCGCAAAAACTCCTTCTTGCCATTTCTTAAAATTATTCATTTCATTACTAATTAATTTTTCTAAGATAATTATATCGTTTTATTTAGTCTAAAACAAGAAGCTCTAGTTTAAAACCTAGAGCTTCTCTAATAATCTGATTATTTTTTACAAACAAATCAAATTTATTCTACTTTATTCCATCCATTTCTATATTCATACATTGTTGTATCCATCTGTAAAACTCTATTTTTAAAGCCATTACTTCCTATTACTGTATTATACTCTTTTACCTTTTCTAGCTCTTTTGATAAACACTTACTATCACCTGGGTCACAATTTTTCATTGCTTCCGCTATAAATTGTACCTCTTCATAACCCATCGCCGCATAAGCATATTCTACATTGTCTGGATTATTATATTTGCTACTATAATTTTTTCCAAATTCTGTTTCGGCTAAGTTAGCTGGCACAATATCAATTCCTAAAATGCCATCTAAAGCTTCGGTGGAAGCAGCTTCTGCTACTGCTGGATAAATAGATTCTGAAGCAGTTGCTGTAAAAATTTTTATTGGATATCCTAATTCAGAAAATTGTTTAAACATGTTTATAGGATCAAATACGGGAATTGTAACTAGACCATCTATGCCATTATTATATGCTTTTGTGAAATTAGTTTTATAATCACTATCATCAAGAGCATAAAGATATTCAGCTACACTAGGTTCAACCTTTTTTATTCCTTCTAAACATAAGTCTGTCCATTCGCCAAGAGGCATCATAACACCTAATTTTGTATATTGATTGTGTTCTTTTGCATATTTAACCAATTTTTCACATCCAGCCACAGGATCAAAATTTGTTTTAAAAGCATATGGGTTTTCATCTAAAATACTATATATAAAAGCTTCATAAATCATGGGCTTTTTTGCTTCTTTTAATATTGGACTAATTGCTTGAGCTGGTGGAGCAAAAAGAACACTAAACACGTCTGGATTTTCTATATTTAGCAAAAAATTTGCTGCGCTAACACTTTCCATTCCATCCATTTTGCCATCCTGAGTAATTACCTTAATTTTATGTCCATTTATTCCTCCATTATTGTTGATTTCTTCGGCCGCAAATTCCATTCCTTTTTGCATAGAAGTTCCTAAATGAGCCGTACCTCCAGTCAAAGGAAGAACCGCTCCAATTTTATATGCACTAACATTGCTTTTTTCTTTTAGCATACTTGAGTTAATAATGGCAAGTGCAATTCCAATAACCGCCACAATCGCAATTATCAGCCATACTTTTGCTTTTTTTGTCATACTTTTTTATTAAAATTATTACTTAAATTATGTCATTTATTGTAGCACACCTCCCAAAAAAAAACAGCGTGCTGTGGATAATTCTAAAACCCCACCCTCACCACTTCCTCTTCCAACTCAATTCCCAATTCAGCCTTAACTTTGTTTTTAACAAAATCAATCAATTCGATAATATCTTTAGCCGTAGCTTGACCAGAATTGATAATAAAATTAGCGTGCTTGGCTGAAATCTGAGCTTCACCGACTTGATAACCTTTTAAACCCAAACTTTCGATCACAAACCCAGCGGGAATAATTTGTCGTTCAAGTATCTGTTCGGTCGGTTTTATTTTGGCTAAACTTTCGGCTGATAAATTTTTGAGTGGAATATTTTTGAAGGTACTGCCAGCCGAGGGAAAATTCGTCGGATGATTTTCTCGACGATATTTTATATTTTTCAAAATCTCAGCTTCGATTTCATTTTTATTTCCAGCTTTGAGTTGTAAAGTAGCTTCCAGAATTATCAGCTGAGGTTTGGTTTTAAAAATCGAATGACGATAACTAAATTCACATTCGGCGTTGTCAAATTTCAAAAACTCGTCATTTTGAGGATCATAAGCTATTGCTTCGATAACACTCTGAGCCATCTCGCTGCCAAAAGCGCCGGCATTACCGCGAATCGCCCCACCGATTGTGCCAGGAATACCAGCTGACCATTCCAAACCAGTCAGTTCTGCCAGTTTAGATAAGTTAACCGCCTCAGCTAGGCTAAAGTCGGCACTAAAGCTGGCCGAAGTCTCATCGCTATCTTCTGGTGTTAGAAAATCGAAAAAGTTGAATGCGAGTTTGATAACTAGACCGTCAAAGCCAGCATCAGAAATTAAAATGTTACTGCCGCCACCTAAAATGAGAAATTTTAAATCATTGGTTTTGGCTAACTTGATAGCTTCAATCAGTTCATCGTGATTGGTCGGTTGAAAAAAATATTTGGCGGGACCACCAACTTTGAAAGTTGTTAATTCGGCCAAAGATTTGCTGGTGACAAAATCAGTTAATTCCATATTAATTTACGAGTTGGCGAGCGACTTTATCAATATCCCCCGCACCCATCACCAAAACAATTGTGTCGGCCGTAGCCAATTCGAGAATTTTACGTCTGGTCGTTTCTAGATTCGAAGCATAGCTAATAGTGTCTTTTCGCTCAGGATTTTTTTTGATAATCGCTTTGAGTAAATCTTTTGAAGAAACTTTTTTGATCTCGGTTTCACGGCCTTTGACATCATAAATCTCGTTCAAAATTATATTGTCAGCGAGATCAAAAGCACCGACAAAATCATCAAAAAGTTTTTCGGTTCGACTATGTTGGTGTGGCTCAAAAGCAACCAGAATTTTTTTATCGGGATAAAATTCTTTGGCGGCTTTGATGGTTTTTTTGATTGCCGTCGGATGATGGGCATAATCTGAAATTATCAGAGCTTCGGTTTCTTTGTTTTTGCCGACAATTTCAAATCGACGCCAACAGCCTGAAAAATTTTTCAAAGCGGTTTTAATGGCTTTAAAATCTACTCCCAACGTACTTGCAATTGCAATCGCACCCAAGGCGTTGTAAATATTGAATTCACCCGGAATTTGTAATTCGAGCTGACCTTCTTCGCCACCTTTAAAATATAAATCAAAAGTTTGCAAATTATTTTCAGTCTTGATATTTTTTGCTAGAAAATTAGCCTGCTGATTTTCGATTCCAAAAGTAATATATTCTGGATTATATTCTGAAATCTCAGCTAATTTCGGATCGTCGAGATTAATAAATCTTAATTTTTTAGCTTGTCCTAAAAATTTTGAAAAATAGCTGACAATTTCATCAAGGTCACGATAAAAATCCAAGTGATCAGCTTCGACATTATTGACTAATGAATATTGCGATTCGATATTGAGCATATGACCGCGATATTCGCAAGATTCGAGCACCAAATATTTTCCATGACCAGCTCGAAAATTATGATCAAAGCCTTTGACTTGAGTCCCTAAAATTACCGTCGGATCGAGTCCGGCTTCGATTAAAATCAAACCGAGCATAGCAGTTGTGGTTGACTTGCCATGAGTACCAGAAATCGCAATCGTTTCATATTCTTTCGAAAGTAAGCCCAAAAATTCAAAGTAGCTATAAGTTTCGATTTTTAATTCTTTAGCTCTGACTAATTCTGGATTGTCATTAGTCAAAGCAGCGCTGTGGATAAAAACATCGATATCGGTAGTAATGTTTTCGGCGATTTGCTGTTGATTTATTTTTATCCCGACTTTTTCGAGATCTTTGACGATGGTTGAAATTGCTAAATCAGAACCTTCGACATTGATGTTGCTATGAAAAAATAATCGTGCCAAGGCCGAAACACCGATCCCGCCGATGCCAGAGAAATAAGCTTTTTGATATTTATCTAAAATACTCATTTTAAGTTTTTCTAACTTTTTTAGTGACATTAAAACCTAGATGAAAACGCTTGCCGAGCAACAATCTCGTCTGAGCTTCAATCGCTGGAATCGATCCCAAAAGAATCATACTGATCGGCACCAGGACC